>CAZPEW010000093.1:0-8620 GCA_964585695.1 uncultured Lachnospiraceae bacterium | reverse complement strand
CCGCACACAAAACGCTTCCGGTGCTGACCGGCGGTGCCTATCTTCATGTATCCAGAACTGCCGCACCGGATTTTACCGGAAATGCAAAAAAAGCGCTGATGCTTTTTGGTTCCACAAGTCCCTCTTACCTTATTCTGCAGTCTCTCGATCTTGCCAACCGCTATATTGCATCCGGCTTCCGGGCTGATCTTGCAGCGTGCATACAGCAGCTGTCCGGACTGCGCCGCACACTCGCAGAAAACGGATGGAAGCTTCTTAAAAGCGATCCTCTGAAGCTTACCATCGCCGCCGGAGAAAGCGGATATACAGGAAATGCACTTGCGGATATCCTGCGGAACGGCGGTGTCGAATGCGAATATGCAGACCCCGACTATACGGTTCTGATGGCTGCCCCATTCAATACCGTATCCGATTACGCACGGATCGCAGCCGCACTGGGCAGGAATCTGTCTGCACCGCTTAAACGTCCTGCACTGCATCTGGCACACCCGGAACAGATCTGCTCTGTCCGGGAAGCTGCGTTTTCCGCCTGCGAGAATATTCCGGCAGAGAGTGCCGCCGGAAGAATCCTCGCTTCGCCCTCTGTCGGCTGCCCGCCGGCAGTTCCGGTTGTTGTCGGAGGCGAGCGTATCGCTCCGGATGCAGCTGCCATTTTCCGGTATTACGGAATCAGAAAAGTGCAGGTTATCAGAAACTGATAACCTGCACTTTTGAATAAACCGCACGGGACGCCGGCATAAATATCCTTTTCTTTATCCGAGCACGCCCTTGCCGGCATTTTTAATGGTCGGTATTTCCGTCGTATCCTTGTCCTCGATATGGTTTCCGCTGTATTTATCGGTTTCCTCACGGATCACACCGGACAGGAAAAGCACCGCAAAAATATTCGGGATGGCCATCAGTCCATTCATGAGATCCGCAATATTCCATACCAGATTCAGCTTTGCAACCGATCCGATGAATACGCTCACAACCCAGAGAATCTTATATACAAGAATAATCTTCTCTCCGAAAAGATAGACTGCACACCGCTCACCGTAATAATACCAGCCGAGAATCGTGGAAAATGCGAATGTAATCAGCCCGATCACCAGCACCGGCAGTCCTACCACCGGAATCATGGAGAAAGCCTCGCTGGTAAGCTCACTGCCGTTTCCGGAAAGACCATTGATCTCCGGATATTTGATGATGCATGAAACCAGTACAAGACCGGTCATAAGACAGATGACAACCGTATCCCAGAAGGTACCGGTCATGGATACCAGCGCCTGCCTCTTGGGATTCCGCGTCTGCGCTGCAGAAGCCACAAGCGGAGCCGAGCCCATACCGGATTCATTGGAAAACAGTCCTCTTGCAAAACCATACCGGCAGGCAAGCATTACGGTGCTGCCGACAAAGCCGCCGCCCATTGCCTTTTCTGACATGGCTGCACTCAGGATGACTCGGATTGTCTGTCCCATCACATCCCGGTTCAGGATCAGTATGATGAGACATCCGAGGAAATAGAAAATTGCCATAAACGGAACCAGCTTCTCGGAAACACTGGTAATGGACTGAATACCGCCCAGGATAACCAGCGCAACCAGGACGCACAGCACTGCTGCCACCGCGTAGCTGGAAACCCTGAAATTGGCCGTAATGTTGGAAGTCACGGCATTCGCCTGCACCATGCAGCCGATACCGAATGCACAGACTGATGCAAGAAATGCAAAGATAATGCCTGCCCACTTGGCATGCAGACCGCGGTCGAGTGCATACATCGCGCCGCCGATCATGGTTCCGTTCTCACTTTTTACCCTGTACTTTACGGCAATGATCGTTTCGGCATATTTGGTTGCAATGCCGAATACGCCTGTCAGCCACATCCAGAGCACCGCACCGGGGCCGCCGAGCGCAATCGCCGTACCGACACCTACGATATTGCCGGTTCCGATGGTCGAGGAGAGAGCCGTAGTCAGCGCACCGAACTGGCTTACATCTCCCTCTGCATCAGGATCCTTTGTAAAGGACATGCGGATTGCCCTGAAAATGTCCTTCTGGATAAAGCCTGTGCGGACCGTCATGAAAATATGCGTTCCGAACAGAAGAATAATCATCGGCCATCCCCAGAGAAAGCCATCCAGCGTATTGATCAGCTCTGAAAAGTTCATCATGTTCTCCTCTTTTAACCAAAAAACTTGTCCTTATAGCCCATCAGGAAAATAAAGATCATAATCAGCGGAAGAATATAGCTTAAATACGCTCTGGTCCACCTCGGAAGTCTGCTGCCTCTGCCTTCATTCGCCTCTGCAAAAAAGCGGTCAAAGCCCCAGCCGAAACGGCTTGTGCAGAAAAGGATGAAAATAAGCGAACCCAGCGGGAGGAGGTTGTTGGAAACAATGAAGTCCTCAAGATCCATCAGGTTGGAACCGTCACCGAACGGCATGAAGCCGCTCCAGACATTAAAGCCAAGTACACATGGTATGGAAAGAACCGGAAGCAGCACAGCGTTTACCGCAACAGCCTTGCCGCGGCTCCAGCCTTTTACATCCATGCAGATGGCGATGATATTCTCAAAAACGGCGATGACGGTGGACAGACTGGCAAAGCACATAAAGATAAAGAAAAGCGTGCCCCAGAATCTTCCGCCTGCCATCTTTAAAAAGATTTCAGGAAGTGTAACAAAGATCAGCCCCGGACCGCTGCCCGGATTTACATCATACGCAAAGCAGGCCAGGAAAATGATGAGCCCTGCCATCAGTGCGACAAAGGTATCCAGGATGATGATGGTTCTGGACTCTGTTTTAAGCGTCCTCTCCTTTGAAATATAGCTGCCGAAAATCGACATGGATCCGACACCCAGAGAAAGTGTAAAGAAAGCCTGTCCCATGGCTGCATATACTACCGTAAACAGTCCCTGCTCCCGTACATTTGCAAAATCAGGCACAAGATAGAACTCCAGTCCTTTCTCCCCGCCCGGAAGCAGCAGGCTCCGTACCGCAAGGATCAGCATCAGAACAAAAAGGCTGATCATCATCGGCTTGGAAATCTTTTCCACGCCATTCTGCAGACCTCTGCCGCAGACAAGAAACCCGATTGCAATCGTCGCCAGCATCCAGAAAATCTGATAGCCGGGATCTGCCAGCATGTTCTGGAAAATCTCCGCGGCTCCGCCGCTCTTCATTCCCTCGAATTCGCCGGCAGCCATCTTATACACATAGGCCAGCATCCAGCCGGATACGGTTGTATAGTACATCATCAGAATATAATTTCCGGCAAAGGCAAAATGCGAGAAAAGATGCCATCTGCTGCCTTCCGGCTCCAGCTTCTCAAAGCTTCTGCCTACAGAAAGCCCCGCGGCTCTTCCGACGGCAAATTCCATAATCATCACAGGCAGGCCCATGATTACCAGAAAGAAAAGGTAAATCAGCACAAAAGCTGCGCCACCGTATTTTCCGGTAATGTATGGAAATCTCCAGACATTGCCGATTCCGATTGCGCAGCCCGCACTTACCAGGATAAATCCCAGTCTTGAAGCAAAATTTTCACGTTCCTTCATAATTCAGTACAGTCCCCTTCATCCCGGCCTTTAATCGATGGCCGGACTGATAAAGATTGTACCCTCTCCGCCGCTTTAACGCAACAAAGACTTTAAATAATTCTATAGACCGCAGCCTCATATGGCTTCAGCTCATTTTTTGTGCTTTCCTTATAGTTTCCGATCAGTTTTTCCGCAGTATCCGGAACGGCATCTGCAACTGCAGCCGGAACGGAAACAGTTCTGTCCGTGAAATTGCAGAGTACGTACAGCGTCTCGTTTTCATAGCTTCTGGTATAGACAAACAGATTTTCATCCTCCGGAAGCAGCAGACGGAAAGTACCGTAGACAATGCTTTCATTCTGATGTCTTAAGCGGATCAGCTTCTGATAATAAGAGAATACCGAATCCGGATCCTCTGTCTGCAGAGCAGCATTGATTTCCGTATAGTTCGGATTCACTCTGATCCACGGTGTTCCGGCAGTAAATCCGGCATTCGGAGAGGCATCCCACTGCATCGGTGTACGTGCATTGTCTCTGCTTACTTTCTTTAAGTATCCCATAACCTGCTCTGCCGGCAGACCCTGATTTTCCGTAAGATCATGGAAAGCATTGATGCTCTCTATATCTCTGTAATCTGCAAGATCATCAAAATAAACATTGGTCATGCCGAGTTCTTCACCCTGGTATACATACGGGGTTCCCTGCATCATATGGAGGCAGGTTGCCAGCATCTTGGCAGATAAAACACGATATTCCGGCCTGTCATCTCCGAAACGGGAAACGCAGCGCGGCTGATCATGATTGGACAGATACAGGCTGTTCCATGCTCTGCCCTCCAGTTCATTCTGCCACTTTGCAAAAATCGCCTTCCACTCCGGGAGCGGCATTCTGTCTGCATCCCACTTGCCGTATCTGCTGCCGTCCTTGCCCTCGCCGACATGTTCAAACTGGAAAACCATATTTAATTCGCTGCCGGCGGCATTCGCATATTTTTTAGCCTCATCAATGGTAACACCTGCAGCCTCGCCAACCGTGATCAGGTCATATTTTGAGAGGACCTTCTGATTCATTTCCTTCAGATAATCATGGACATGCGGACCGTTTGCGGCGGTATGCTCGGTATAGCCATCGCCCCGGAGCTCTCCGTCCGGAAGTCCAGGTGTCTTGGAAATCAGGCTGATGACATCCATACGGAAGCCGTCGATTCCCTTTCTGCACCACCAGTTCATCATATCAAACACGCTGTTCCGTACTGCCTTGTTGTCCCAGTTCAGATCCGGCTGCTCCGGTGTAAAAAGATGGAGATAGTACATATCCGTTGCACTGTCATATTTCCACGCCGACCCGCTGAAATAAGAGCCCCAGCGATTCGGAGGCAGCGTCTCCGCGGAATCCTCTCCCGCTCTGCCCTCACGCCAGAAATAGTAATCACGGTAAGGATTGTCCTTGCTCTTCCGGCTCTCCACAAACCACGGATGCTGATCTGAGGTATGGTTTACAACGAGATCCATCATGATTTTGATATGATGCCGGTGCGCGGCGGCAAGCATCCTGTCAAAATCCTCCATGGTTCCGAAATCCTTTAAAATAGCCTGATAATCGCTGATATCATAGCCCATATCCTTATTCGGGGATGCATAAACCGGAGAGAGCCAGATGACATCAATCCCCAGCGTCTCCAGATAAGACATTTTCTCAATAATTCCGTTCAGATCTCCGATACCGTCTCCGTTGGAATCCTTAAAACTCCTCGGATAAATCTGATATACAACCGCTTCTTTCCACCAGTTCTTTTCCATTTTCAGCCTCTTTCTGTTATGTTCTGATTGTTTTGCAGTATTCTTACAGCTCCGCTGTCAGTATTTCCGCAACAGCCTTCATGACTGCCGGTCCGGTTCCCATGCTGACGAGAACCGCCAGTGCTTCCGCTTCCGAGCCTGCGTTTTTAACAACATCATAGATTTCAGTTTTCAGATCAAACGGTATCTCTGCCTGATTCAGGAAGTCAAAAACCGCAGCTGCTTTATCCTCTTTCCTGTACTGCAGAGGCTGTCTGAATCGAATGCTGATTTCTTTATCCGTATCGGCAGATACCTCCACGGAAAAGCCTTTTTCTGTCCTGACCGGCATTCCCTCTGCGATCTGTCCGTCTGTCACAATAAACGGCGTCTGCATTTCCGTACCAAGGAATTCCACTGTCCAGGTACGGTGTGCCGGAATCAGGCTGCGGTCTCCTTCCGCCGCAGAAATGACAAATGCCGCACCCTCCGGGAATGACTGTTTCTCTGCACTGTCCGCAGCGGTTCTTCCGTCCGCATCGGCTGCGCTGTCTGTCGCATCTCCGCTTCCCGAACGGATTTCCAGCTTTGTAAACACATGCTCACCTTCCAGATAGGCATTGCTGGTGCTGTCATCCTCATACAGCGAGAAGCTGCTGTTCTTTCCCGGAAAAACACATACATGCAGATGCGCAGGATTCTGCTCCGCCTGTTCATCCGTATCCATCAGCGGCAGAATACCGCCTGCCTTGATAAATACCGGTATACTGCGGATATCACGGCAGCAGCTGATATAGCGTCCGCCCCGGTACCGTCTTCCCGTAAAGAAGTCAATGAACTCTCCCTCCGGCAGGAATACCTTTACGTCCGCATATCCTGTATCCTCTGTCCGCTTTTCCGTAATCGGCGCTGCTATACATTCGCTTCCGAAAAGATACTGGTTCTTTACGGAATAGGCGGCATCCTCCTCCGGATATGCATAATACATCGGCTGGATGAGCGGCATACTCTCTGCCCAGGCCCTGTAGTTCATGGTGTAAAGATACGGGATCATCCGGTGACGCAGCCGCAGGAAATCCTTCATAACCTCTGCAATTTCCATGCTGTAGCGCCATGGTTCCTTTCCGTTGAATTCATTGTTTGTGCTGTGCAGACGCATGATCGGTGAGAAAACGCCGAACTGCAGCCATCTGGCTGCCATCTCGTCATCCTTGATTCCATGCATGTGCCCGCCGATATCATGGCTCCACCAGCCATAGCCGATATTGGAAGCAGTTGACGTAAAGTACGGCTGGAACCGGAGCGATGCCCAGGAAACAATCGTATCGCCGGAAAATCCGATCGGGTAGCGGTGGCTCCCCGGCCCGGCATATCTTGAGAATGTCATCGGGCGCTTCCCGTCTCTTCCGCTGTCCAGGAAATAGAAATGATTCAGCATCCACAGCGGATCCAGTCCGGGTACCTTTGTGGTTGTGCCCTGCTGCCAGTCAATCCACCAGAAGTCCACGCCAGCCTTCTCATGCGGATGATTTACATATCTGAAATACGCTTCCATGAAATCCCGGCTGCTGACATCCATTTCCACCGGATCTTCTTTTGCCGTATCTGTATGCATTGCCGCAGCCATCTCCGGATAAGCATCCTCATAGGCACGGATTCCGTCTGCGGGATGCACATTCAGCGTTACCTTCATCCCCTGCTGATGCAGCCAGGACATAAATTCTGCAGGATCCGGAAACAGCTCCCTGTTCCAGGTAAAGCCGGTCCATCCGCTGCCGTATTTCTTATCAATATCGGTAATGTGCCAGTCCATATCAATGACCGCAACAGAAAACGGAACATTTTCCTTCTGGAAACGACGTACCAGCGCTTTGTAGCTCTCCTCCGAGTATGCGTAGTACCGGCTCCACCAGTTGCCGAGCGCATACCGCGGCAGCATCGGCGTTCTGCCGGCAAGATGACAGAAATCCCGGAGACATCTCCTGTAGTCATGACCATAGCCGAAGAAATAAAGATCCACGCTGCTGCCCTCACGCGGTGCGACCCATCCGTCCTCAGTAAGGACAAGAGACTTCCCATCCTCCAGAACCGCATAGCCGTACCGTGACATAAGACCGTCATTCAGCGCACATTCTCCGTCTGTTTCATCCAGTGTTCTGGCCGTGCCGTAAAGATTTCTGCCGGCATCTCCGTAATACCACTGGCTGCGGTAGTTGCTTACGTTTCCGGTCAGCTGAATCGTCAGACCGTTTGCTGCGAAAGGTTTTTTATTGTAGGTAAGACGCAGTCCCTCGGTTACAATAACCAGTTCCTCAGCCGTCTCCTTTTTACGATACTGTACCGCCGGAAAATCACGGTTTAATACCACCTGTGTTGCTCTGTCCTCAAAATGTCCGCTGCTTTCATATTCCAGTCGGAGAATCCAGGGGGGAAGAACGGTAATGCGGTAATTATCCACCTGTACTATATTTTCCGGTCTTGCAGCCGGTGCCATGGGTATTTCATATTTTTTCATCTGCTTCCTCCAGTAAATGGGTTATGCGCGTAACTAACTGCTATAAAAATAGCACGGAGCATGGCTCCGTGTCAAAAGTTAATCGTATAACCATTATTTTCCACAATGAATCCTGCCGGTCTTTGTACATCATTACAGCAGTTTTACGGATTCCGGTCCAGCTGTCTTACAGATTCTCTTTCAACCAGCGATACAGCAAGCACCCACTGATCGGATACGGCTTTCTTTTCCTTGATCTGCAGCAGTGCCTGTACCGCCATTTCCGCCTTTTTCTCTATGTTCTGGTGCATCGTGGTCAGCATCGGCCTCGCAAGTCTTGCATAAAGAAGATCATCAAAACCTGTGATGGAAATCTGCTCCGGCACCCGGATCCCCTTCCCCTGCAGAAAAGAGCTTACCTCAAGCGCAAACAGATCAGATGCCACAAACAGCGCCGTATACTGCAGAAAACGCGGATACAGCCTTTCAAATTCAAGAGAACGGGTTGATTCTGCAGAATAAAAACAAAGATGATCCTTTTCCTCCAGCTGCACGCCGCACTCTGCAAGTGCTGCTCTGAGTCCCAGCCAGCGATGGTGGTCTACACCATAATCGTTGTCAGCGACCATGGCAATCCGCCTGTGCCCCTTTGCATACAGGTATTTTCCCATCTGATAGCCGCCGTCATAGTCGTCTGTCATAATGTTGATGAAATCCGTCTGCCGGTCCAGATAGGCATCCAGCGAAACCATATAGCCTCTGTAACGCTCATGAAGCCTGAGAAGAGGTTTTTCCTCCATATTGCAGACAATCAGTCCCTCCAGATTC
>CAZPEW010000092.1:5156-8641 GCA_964585695.1 uncultured Lachnospiraceae bacterium | reverse complement strand
AACACTTGTACGAATTAAAGTTCATCTACCGAAAGAATTTTTTTGCCGTCCGACCAGATCCTCTCAAGGTCATAAAACAGCCGCTGCTCTTTGTCAAAAATATGAACAATGATATCGTTATAATCGAGGAGAACCCAGCTGGAGCCTTGTACACCTTCTGCTCTCCGGAGTTCATAACCTTCCTTTGCCATACGGTCCTGAACTGCATCCGACAGAGCATCTACCTGTCGCATATTATCTGCTGTGACAATAATAAAATAATCCGCGATTACAGAAACTCCTGAAATGTCGATAACAGAAATATCCTTGCCCTTTTTTTCCTCCAGGGCGGCTGCAGCTGCCTTTGCCATTGCCTTAGAATCATTGCTTGTCATTTCTTTCCTCCATTAATTTTTGATAGTAGTGATAGGTTATAAGTGAATCTCCGCAGATAAATCCGCCGTTTTCAGACAGATAGTTCACTGTATCATGCAGAATTTCATATACGCAGCGGTCCAGATCCGTAAACGCCAGCTTCCTTATTTCAGGCAGACGGTCCTGCTTGTCTCTTCTGACCTCAATATAGTCTGCCGTAAAGATTATTTTTTCCAGGAGCGTCATATCGGCCCTTCCAAGCGTATGGAAACGGATGGCCGATAAAATATCCGGATCATCGATTCCAAAAGCTTTACGGGCATAATAGAAGCCGTATTCGGCATGAATCACCTGCGGAGACCGCAGAAAATCCTCAGACAGCGGAATATCAGCTTCCCTGCATAATTCTATCAGTCTGCTGTTTGAAAACTGCTTTGCACAGTCATGCAGAAGACCTGCAAGTTCTGCCTTGCTGAGATCTGCACCATAGCGCATCGCGAGACATACTGCAGTATAACTTACCGACAGCGAATGCTCATAGCGTTCCGGCTTCAGTTTCCCGGATAGTATTTCCCTTAGTCCCCGTATTTCCTTTATGAAATTATCTGACATCAAATATATTCCCCTTTCCTGCGCAGGTCCAGCAGAAATCAGGCAGCTTACAATGCTTCCTGATAAAGCCGGTGTGCAAGAATATAATCGCAGACCTTTTCCGGGACAAGTTTCCGTATGTCTCTGCCCTCAGACACCATCTTCCTGATTTCAGTAGAAGAAATATCGATTTCATCAAAAGAAAGCATTTCGATCCTTGCACCGTATTTGCTCCGGAGATAGTCAGCCTGCTCATGCAGCGTCCGCTCCTCTCCCGGGAAGTCGCGGCCTGCTACCGCAAGTACGGCAAGTTTCATGATTCTTTCCGGATGATACCAGGTTTCTATCTGATACAGAGAATCAGACCCGATCATAAAATAGAATTCGCAGTCCGGATACTGTGTCTTAAGCAGTTTCAGCGTGTCAGCCGTGTAAGTATAGCCTGCACGTTTCTGTTCGATCAGAGACAGCACAAAGGCAGGCTTCCCCTCTATGGCAAGGCCTGTCATTCTGCACCGGTCTTCTGCGGCGGTAACTTTTCTCTCTGTTTTATGCGGAGGATTTGCATCCGGCATAAACCAGATTTCATCCAGACTGAGCTGGATGTGTGCACATTCTGCAAGAGCCAGATGGGCATTATGAATCGGATCAAAGGTTCCGCCCAGGATTCCGATTTTTTTTATGATTCTGTCACTCATATCTCCGATCTTTCACATCTTTTGCCGGCTTATATAATATGATCTTTCTGCCGATAACCTGAACAACCGCTGATGTGGAACGCTCTGCCAGTGTATAGGCAATTTCCTTCGGATCATCATCGCAGTTCTTAAGAACATTGATTTTAACGAGCTCATTTTTTACAATATACTCTCTTACAGCTTCCACAAACTCAGGTGTAAGCGAACTTTTTCCGATCGAAAAAACAGGCTCCATGGTCATGGAGGCGCCCTTTAATGCAGAACGCATTTTACTGTCTTTGATATAATTTAACATAACCCTTATTCCTCATCCTTATTTTTATTGTGTCTGCTTTCGAATTCGGTGTCAATAAACTCCTGTATATCTCCGGCATCATATCCTTCTGTATCATAATACTCAAAATCATGTCCGTAAAGGCGGATTGTATCGCCTTCCTTCAGACCCATTTTTTTGAGCTTCTTAATGATTCCCTGCTCTACCATATATTTCTGGAAAAACTCAAAGCCCTGCTCGGATTCAAGATTTGTATAGCCGAGCATCTTTTCGATTTTAGGTCCCTCTACTGTATAGGTATCCGCATCCACCTTGACAATTTCCACAGGCAGTTTCTCCACGTTTCCGATCGATGAAAGATCAAATTCAGATTCATAGACAACAGGGCTGTCCCCTACTTTCTGAACTTCCTTATACGCCTCTTCCAGAAGATCGCGGAGACCAGTATTGGTAGCTGCTGAAATAGGAAATACATGAATTCCCTTCGGCTCATAGATTTCCTTCAGCCTTGTAACCGCACTGTCACAGCCTTGCTCATCAATGATCAGATCTGTTTTATTGGCGGCAATAATCATAGGACGCGTAAGCATTTCCGGATTGTACTTGCCGAGTTCCGCATTGATGTCCTCGACGTCTTTTACAGGATCCCTGCCCTCTGTACCGGCAGCATCTACAACATGAATCAGAACCTTGCATCTCTCAATATGACGGAGAAACTGATCGCCGAGACCTGCGCCCTCTGCAGCACCCTCAATAAGCCCCGGAATATCCGCCATGACAAAAGTACGGTCACCTTTAAGATTAACCACTCCAAGGTGCGGCGTGATAGTGGTGAAATGGTAATTTGCAACCTCCGGACGCGCATTGGAGCACATTCTCAGAATAGAGGATTTTCCTACATTCGGATAACCGATCAATCCTACATCAGCAATTACGCGGAGTTCAAGCTGAACCCAGAGTTCCTTGGATTCCTGACCCGGCTGTGCAAATTTAGGTGCCTGCATGGAAGGCGTTGCAAAATGCATGTTTCCGATTCCGCCCTTGCCTCCGCGGAGGATTGTAAGACGCTGGTTTTTGCCGGACATATCGGCAATAACCTTGCCGGATTCCGCATCACGGATCACAGTACCTTCCGGAACGCGGATGATGAGATCCGAGCCATCCTTGCCGTGACATCTCTTTCCGCCGCCTTCCTCACCGTCACCAGCTACATACTTCGGCCTGTTTCTGAAGTCCTCAAGAGTATTCATTCCCTTGTTTACTTCAAATATAATATCACCGCCTCTGCCGCCGTCACCGCCGTCAGGCCCTCCGGCCGGCACATACAACTCACGACGGAAAGAAACATGCCCGTTTCCGCCTTTACCGCTTTTAATATATATTTTTGCGACATCAGCAAACATATAATCTCCTTTAAAATGTAATAAAGCCCCATACCATCGTATGGTATGGAGCTCATGAAATCGAAAGCTTATTCAGCAGACTCAGCAGATACTTCCTTTGGAACAATGGAAACCTGCTTGCGGTCTCTTCCAAGTCTTGAGAATTTTACAATTCCGTCAGCCTTG
>CAZPEW010000092.1:1756-5146 GCA_964585695.1 uncultured Lachnospiraceae bacterium | reverse complement strand
AGTGAAATCATTTCCAAGACCTACATTAAGTCCCGGATGGATCTTTGTACCATTCTGCTTGTATAATACATTTCCTGCCTTGACAAACTGACCGTCAGCTCTCTTGGCACCAAGTCTCTTCGATTCTGAATCTCTACCGTTTTTGGTAGAGCCCATACCTTTATGATGAGCCATGATTATCCTCCATTCTCAAAAAAACAATTAAGCGATAGAATCAATCTTTACTTCAGTAAAGAGCTGTCTGTGACCATTTTTCTTATGGTATACAGATTTTCTCTTATACTTGTAAACGATGACCTTCTTAGCCTTGCCGTTCTTTGTTACGGTAGCTGCTACCTTTGCACCGTCAACAACCGGTGTACCGATCTTTAAGTCGCTGCCATCACCGAGAACAAGGACCTGATCAAAAGTGATTTTGTCACCTTCATTTGCGTCAAGCTTCTCAACTCTAATGATATCGCCTTCGCTTACCTTGTACTGCTTACCACCTGTTAAGATTACTGCGTACATACGAGGGAACCTCCTATTATCATTACTCGCTGGCTTCGGTGAGAATCCTTGCCTCCTGCTTATGCAGGTTTCTGAGATTCTTCTTATACCACACCAAGCGGCATACCTAAATAAGATACATGTTTTGAATCCAAATGTCAACCGGATTCTGAATATTTCTGCGGATTTTAAAGAAGATACCTTTAGAATTCTTTAAGGAGCCGGCAGCTGGCGGAACGGAATTACTGTATCAGTCTGCGGTAATAAGGATAGTTTGCAGTTACCTCTTCAACAGAAACATTGTTGCTCGATGAATTCTCATGGATTGCAATCATATTGCCATTTCCTACCCATTCCAGAAACATTACCACATGAGAATCTGCACCGACACGTACGATAATATCTCCCGGCTGCAGATCCGCACGGTTGATCTTGACACCGCTGCCGATCAGAGATGAAGTACTTGATGCACCGCCCAGACTCTTGCCGAGGGCTGACCAGTAAACCCACTGCACCCATCCGGAGCAGTCAAGGCCGCGCAGGATTCTGCCTTTGTAGTCAGGTGAGCCGGTTATCGTTCCGAAAGAATTTTTCTCATATCCCGGACTGGATGCCTTGCCGCCCCAGTAATAAGGAATTTTTCCGACGGAATTCAGTGCATACTGTACAATTTCCTTCCGCTCTTCACTTGTATCCGCAGGCAGACGATCCAGATAGCTGGATATTTCTTCCTGTGTCAGCGGGTTCTTTGGATTGATGGAGGAAATGGAAAGACCATATCGCTTGAACCAGTCCTGCGAAATCAGTTCCTGCACTTCCTTGATAAGCTCTTCTGTCCATCCGTTCCATTCTTCCGTGCCGCCTGCTCCGCTTTCACCTTCCGTCGAAGTGCTTTCATTCAGAGAAGCTGCAGCTGCTGTCTCCGCCGTTTTTCCGGATTCTGCAGATTTGGTTGTGTCGGATTTTGTTTTGTCTGTATTCCCTGCATCCACAGATTTAAGAGAAACCGTGCGGAGTCCTTTTTGATCGTCAAATCCATATAAAGTAACATTCACATAAAGATCTACATGTCCAGGACAGTAATTCTTTTCTTTGCTTTCTTCTGTGCTCTCCGCTGCAGATTCTTCCGCAGAAGCATCTGCTGATGTTCCGGCGCTTTCTGCCGTACCGGAAGCAGAAAGCGGAAGTTCTGATCCATTCGGGCCTGCCGCTGTACTGCTGCTGTCTGAAACAGCAGCCTGTTCCTCTGAAGTATTTGTCTGCAGATTCCCGGCAGATGTGCCTGCATTTGCCGCCGCAGTCTGCTGCTGTGAACTGCTCTGCGGTTCTTTTGTTCCGGCAGAGGAAGTCTGGGCCTCTGACTGTACTGCAGCAGTCTGTGCATTTCCATCCAGTACCAGATAATTATCCGTTTCAGCAGTCAGCTTTGCAATGTATTTTTTATTCTGCTGTGTACCGCTGTTTTGAACATAAGCTGTATTCTGACCAAGAATCAGGACATCATTTCCATTGGAGGATGCTGCTGCAGAAGTAGGCGCTGCTGTCTGCGCAGCTGTTGTCGGAGCAGCCGTTGGTGCTGCGGTCGTCGGAGCCGTAGCCGGAGCGGCTGCTGATGATGCAGCTGCAGAAGATCCGGCAGCAGATGTGACATCTGCATTGCCGGAAACGATACCATTCTTTCCGCTTCCGGAAGCATCGGCAGATGTCACAGCTTCACTGCTCTTTGCAGCAGAGACAGCGGAAGTTTCCGAAGCACTGCCATCCAGTGCAATTTCATTTTCAGGTGTAAGATTCAGGATACCTTCAGAAACGGCTGTAGCATTTTCCAGTGATTTCAGCAGATTTGTCTGCTGCTGTTCCAGTGCAGAAGCCTCTTTTGCTTCCTCCTCGGCTGATTTGTTGATACATCCGTCACAATAATAAACCTTACCGATGGATACAGAATAAGATCTGGATTTTTTATAAAGTTCATCACAATAGGCATCAAAAGTATCAACATCCATATAACCCTTTGTGTAATAGGTATAGACGCTGGCCATGGACATAATATCCTTGACGTTCGAATATTCATTGACGCGTTTTCCGTCCGCATCATAAAAGGCAATATTTACGTTTTTGAATGTCGGAATCAGCCAGCTTGAACTGTCTGTAACACTCTGGCCAGATGCATTCGGATTGTATTTGCCGAGTACACGGCTCTGACTTACACCAAGCTTCCCGGCCATGGCAGACGGAGACTGACCTGCAAGATCATAGATTGCAGCAATATACTGGGAGTCTTCTGTCATCAGCTTTTTATACTCTGTACCTGCATAGGAATTGATTACATCGGAAGTGTCAGCCCCGTCCGCATAAAAATAGGCAAGATTCAGTTTGGTCGGAAGAGCCGTAAAATCACTCTCATCCTCATCATCTTCAATATCTGCAAGACTGGAATGAATTCTGCTGAAACGGGCGCCGCTGGTTTCTGCTTCTTCTGCTGCGGCGAATGTTTCCGCATCTGACGGAGAAGCAACGGTATCTTTTAAAGAAGCTGCCATATGATACTGATTTGCAGCAACAGAAACCATTATACCGGCAGCAATCATAACCGAGATTGCGATCTTCTGCTTTTTTGTGAAATTATAGTTTTTTCTTAAATTAATCATAAATTAAAATATAACACAATGGGATTTTTTAAATCCTTAATTTTTATTGAATAATTGCAAAATAAACATACATATTTATTTTGCTGCAGCCGTAAGTTCATATTATTTCCTCATTTCCCGCAGATGCGTCAGCAGCCTGCAGAAATATGCCGGATACTCCGAATCAAATTCCACATATTTTCCCGTAGAAGGATGGATGAAACCCAGAACCTTTGCGTGGAGACATTGCCCCTCCAGATTAAATGCACAGTGT
>CAZPEW010000092.1:0-1746 GCA_964585695.1 uncultured Lachnospiraceae bacterium | reverse complement strand
CATCTCCCAGTACAGGATGCCCGATGCTTGCCATATGCACACGTATCTGGTGTGTACGTCCGGTTTCAAGCACACATTCCACAAGCGTATATTCGCCGAACCTTTCCAGAACACGATAATGCGTGACAGCTTCTCTTCCGTTAAGCAAATCGACTGCCTGCTTTTTACGGTCTGTCTTTGAGCGTGCAAGCGGCGCATCAACTGTTCCGCTGTCATTTTTAATGTTGCCGCATACAATGGCCGCATATTTTCTGGTTATCGAATGCACCTTAAGCTGTTCTGCAAGGCTTCTGTGCGCTTTGTCGTTTTTGCATACGACCAGAAGGCCAGTTGTGTTTTTATCAATCCGATGCACAATTCCCGGGCGGAGTACACCGTTGATGGAAGACAGTTCACCCTTGCAGTGATTCATGACAGCATTTACCAGCGTCCCCTGCAGATGGCCTGCCGCCGGATGTACCACCATACCTTTTGGCTTATTTACAATAAGAATGTCCTGATCCTCATATACAATATCCAGCGGAATATCCTCCGCCTCCGCCGAAAGCACCGTTGGTGCAGGTATATTCAGTGTGATCCTGTCATCCGCGGAGATCTTTGTGCTGGCTTTGACCGGCATATCATTCAGAAGAACTGCCTCTTCCCGGATCAGCTTTGCAAGATAGCTTCTGGAAAGGCCAAGTTCCTCTCTTCCAGAGAGATATGCATCAATTCTTTTTCCGCTGTCCTGTGCGGCAACCATTATGTTTTCCGGCAAAATCCTGCCCTCCTTTCCGCATCAGTACGTTTACGGGGTGTTCTGCTTTTTATTCAGGAAAAGGAAGTCATCCTCCTTGTAGTACATCAGAAAAAGCAGCACCATCAAAAAGCATCCGCAGGTTACATAGATATCCGCCACATTGAATACAGGGAAATCTATCGGACTGAAATATATGAAATCAACGACATAGGACTGTTTTACACGATCTATAAAATTACCGACGGCACCGGAAAATACAAGCAGGCACACAAGAAGCATAGGGTTGTATCTGCGTTCCTCGGGTATCCGGCAGAGGAGGTAGACAATGCCGCACAGAACAGCTGCGGTGATCAGATAGAACATGATCTGCATACCCTGAAAAGCACCGAAAGCAGCTCCGCGGTTCTCGATATAGATAAGATATAATACATTTCTGACCAGAACAATGCCATCGGTATTTTTAAGATGCTGTACGGCAAGTGACTTGGTCCATTGATCTGCTGCAGTAAGAACGGCAGCAAGGAGCAGAAATACTATGATTCTTTTCAGATTGATTTTCATTCGAATCCCCCGGTATTAGATTTGCGGCGGCAGCATAACTGCCATCAGAGCATCCCGCATGGCTGCATCAGATACATTCGTATCGATATATGCGTTTCCGATATCATGCAGGAGAATAAATCTGACTTTTCCATGGTCCATTTTTTTATCCTTGCGTGTTGCAAGTATAATTTCATCTATAGGCATTGCTCTCAGCCTGGTACTTAGTCCTGCAGCCTGCATCAGATCGCAGATTTCCGCATGATTTTCCCTGGCTGCTGATTCAGAAATAAAAAGTGCCGCAAGACAGCCGAATGCCACACACTGTCCATGACTATAGGAGAAACCGGAACATTTTTCAATAGCATGTCCGAGGGTATGGCCATAATTCAGGATCTGTCTTTCTCCTTTTTCCTGAGGATCTCTTTCAACCACCTCTTTTTTGATGATGTTGCTTTGATAAACAA
>CAZPEW010000091.1:6832-8681 GCA_964585695.1 uncultured Lachnospiraceae bacterium | reverse complement strand
AGAATAAAGCCCAGGCCGGTCTTCATGAGAAGATCCAAACCTGCAATCAGTAAGCCGATCAGAAAACTGACTACGATTGTAGACACAGTTTCCTTGACAACATCCTGCTTTGTCGGGAATACAATTTTGTTGTATTCTGTCTTAAGACCTTTAGTGAAGTTCTTAACACCGGATGTCTTATCCTCACTCATTACTTTGTCTCCTTATGAAGCGTATGCTTCTTGCAGAATCTGCAGTACTTATTTACTTCCATACGATCGGCATGTGTCTTCTTGTCCTTGGTCGTGAAATAATTTCTCTGCTTACATTCTGTACATGCTAATATAATCTTTGTGCGCACGGCTCTCCACCTCCAATGATTTTTAACTTCGCATGACTACGAAATTAGTGCATAAAAAATTAGTGCATAAAAAATAGGGCCAAGCCCTTGTTTACCGACACACTATAACATGAGAAATCATCCCCGTCAATAGATATGCCCGATTTATCATTTAATTTATTTATAGTAAACGCCGATTTTCCTTGAATATTCTAGATATTCACTTTATACTGGACATAATTGGTACACATAAACGAACAGTTGCCAAAAAAGAGGGCTTTAAAATGGATCTTAGACGAATTGAGAATATCATACGTATTGCAGAGGAAAAAAATATCACCAGAGCTGCTGATAAACTATACATTTCCCAGCCGGCACTGAATCTCCAGCTTTTAAATCTGGAGAAGGAGCTCGGTACGAAGCTTTTTTACAGGCGCGGAAATGAATGGTCCATCACCGAAGCCGGCAGAATCTATGTTGAGACCGGGCGGAAAATGATTTCGCTGAAAAAAGATGCCTATTCCAAGATTTCCGACATTGCAAAGCTTCATAATGAGGAGATCGCAGTCGGCGCCGCCGGTGTAGAGGGCGACAATATGATGACCTCCATCTACCAGCAGTTCCATAACATGCATCCGAATGTAAAGCTGCAGCTGAATATCATGAAGGGTCTGAAAACCCAGGAGCTGGTTAAAAACGGCACCATCGACCTCGGCATCATCCTGATGGGCGACAAGCAGAGCTACCGTCTTGAGTACGAGTTCCTTGCACATGTCGAGATGCTCCTTGCCCTGTCCAAAGACAGCCCGTTCATAGCGGACATCGAGAAAGACAAGGACGGCTCAGACGTCATTGATATAAAGAAGCTGGAAAATGCATCCTTTGTCCTCGGCGCAAAGGACTCCACCGAGCGCTATGCTTCGGAACGGCTGTTTGAGCAGGCCGGCTTTGAACCGGATATCTATATGGACGTAGAGGGCATCAATTACGAGCTCGCAATGGTTGCCGCGAATGAATGCTGCGCGCTGATCAGTGCAAGCAACCGGAATGCTGTTCCGGAAAACGTGGTCTGCGTCCGTCTGAAAACACACCCGCAGATCAATGCATTCGCGGTTTACCGTAAGGAAAAATATCTGTCCGAACCGATGACCGATCTGATTGAACTGGCCCGGCAGTACTGGTCCAAGGAAGTCTGATATCCCCGGCGCGTTTCCCCCGCGGGAGATGCGGTATTCCGCTCAGTAGTCCGAGCGGATGCAGAGGCTGAAACAGACAACATGCTCCACGCCGGCACGCTTCAGAATGCGGCTGCAGGCTTCCATCGTGGAACCGGTCGTAAAAATGTCATCCACAATACAGACAGATTTAAGATTGCCCGGTATGTCTCCGGGATAAAACGCATCCATAAGGTTCTTAAGGCGCTCGGCAGCACTGAGCTCTTTAAGGGCCTTTGTGTTTTTACGGCGCTTCAATGCACCCTCAAGAACCGGGATGCCAAGGAAAAGCTGCGCGCCGACATCAAGGCGGAAC
>CAZPEW010000091.1:5341-6822 GCA_964585695.1 uncultured Lachnospiraceae bacterium | reverse complement strand
CCGTGATAAATAATCGACGGCAAGTCAGTCAATTTTTGCAGGGTCTTGACCGGGATGCCAAGCGCCTCGCCCAGCCTGTCCGCCAGCACGGCGGCCTGGTTGTAGCCTCTCCGCCGTTTCCTTGCCGGATGAACAGGAATCGGTACAAAAGCATCTATCTGCATCTCCTGCAGATGTTTCCCGAGACGCAGCACGGTCTCCTCCGCATAATAATCGAGATATTCGCGCCTGCCCTTGTATTTGACTGCCCCCAGCGAACGTGCTGCCGCATCATTGTAATCCATGAGGGCAATGCCGTAGTCAAAGCTGAAGCGGTGCTTCCCGCAGTTATGGCAGAGCTCCTGGTCGTCCGCATACAGCTCACGTCCGCAGATTTTACAGACCGGCTCCGTTATAAAATGGAAGGCATCTCTGCAGGACGGACAGATTTTGTCGCCCCGCGGCATGACGATCTCTCCGCAGACCGGACAGCGGCGCGGAAAGATCTGCTCCAGCGCGCTCTCCGCAAGCCGCCGCCACGGTCTCCGGTCTTTGCCCGGCGGCTGTATTCGATTTTTGTCCTGCATCAGTATTCTCTCATCGTCCGGCGGCAGTATCCTGTCTCTATCCGGCGGCTGTATTCTGTTTTTATCATTCATCAATGTCAAAAGGAATGTCCTCATCTGTATCAACGGCATTTGTGTCAATGGCATCAAAATCATTGCCGGCCAGAACATCCGCCTCTGTTTTTCCGTCCGCAATGTCCCGGAGTCTCTCTGCAAGGGAGGAATAGCGCCTGGCCTCTGTTTCATTTTTAAGCATCCGGTCAAAAATCTGCGGATCACCGACAAGACAGACGCATTCTCTTGCTCTGGTGACGGCTGTATACAGAAGATTACGGTTCATGAGAAGCTGCGGACCCTGATACATCGGAATGATGACCGCAGGGTATTCCGACCCCTGCGACTTATGGATCGTAATCGCATAGGCAAGATCCAGATTCTCGCACTGTTTGAACTCATAAACCACATAGCGGTCATCAAAGCGTACGGTCAGATTCTCGGCAAACGTATTTATCTCGGTAACAATCCCGATGTCTCCGTTAAAGACACCCTCGCCCTTTTCCACAGGAATACCGTACTTACCGCGGATCTCCCAGATCAGATTATAGTCATTCCGGATCTGCATAACCTTGTCTCCGAGCCGGAACAACGTTCCGTACAGCTCCTTTTCCGGTTTCCGTCCGGATTTGGGATTCAGCTTCTCCTGGAGGTAATGATTGAGACGCTCCACACCGAGAAGTCCCTTGCGCTGCGGTGTCATGACCTGCAGATCCAGCGGCTCTGCCTTAAGGTATTTCGGCAGCTTATCTGTAATAAGAGAAGTGACAGACGCTATAATCCGGTCCGGCGTCATGCTCCGGATAAACAGGAAATCCCGGGACGGCTTGCCGAGATCCACCGGTTCTCCTTCATTGATTCTGTGTGCATTCACAACAATGT
>CAZPEW010000091.1:1446-5331 GCA_964585695.1 uncultured Lachnospiraceae bacterium | reverse complement strand
CGCTCATTGCCGCCTGCCGGAAGATGTGTTTCAGGCGGATAACCCGGATCACATCCGAGCTGATGATATCCCGGAGGACATTGCCTGCTCCGACAGAAGGCAGCTGGTTGGCATCGCCGACCAGAATCAGTCTTGTGCCCTGTGTCACAGCCTTTAAAAGCGAATTCATGAGGAAGATATCCACCATACTCATTTCATCTACGATAATAACATCGCACTCCAGCGGATTCTGCTCATTCCTCTCAAAATGTCCCGGTACCTTCTGCCCTTTTTCCGCATCTTTTTCATCCATCGGACGCCCCTGGTATTCCAGGAGCCGGTGGATGGTTCTTGCCTCCCAGCCGGTTGCCTCCGACATCCGCTTCGCCGCTCTCCCGGTCGGCGCTGCAAGGAGGATTGTCTTGCCTTCCTCGGAGAACATCCGGAGGATGGTGTTGATGGTTGTCGTTTTGCCGGTGCCGGGACCGCCTGTTATGACCAGCAGTCCGGAATTGGCCGCAATGGAAACCGCCTCCCGCTGCAGCGGATCCAGCTCGATCCCCTCTTCTGCGGTGATTCTGTCGATTTCCGCCTCCAGTCTGTCGTCATAGGTATCGCTGACAATATTCAGATTCACAAGGCGGGACGCAACCTGCAGCTCAGTATAATAAAGAAGCGAACGATAGACATTCGTCCCCTTTACCACAATTTTATTGTTGATCTGCAGATCCGCGAGATAATTCCGGATCTCCGGAATGCGGAAATCGAGGAGGTCCTCCGCAGTCCTGGTTAGCTCCTCCATCGGGAGGTAGCTGTGTCCATTGCTCTCCGCAAGCTGCAGCGCATACAGAATTCCTGATGCCACACGGAAATCAGAATCCACCTTGATGCCTGCACGGCGCGCGATCTCATCGCAGCTCCGGAAACCGACCCCCTCAATATCCTCGGCCAGCTTATACGGGTTCTCGCGTATGATGTCGTACATCTTGTTTCCGTACTGGGCATAGATTTTGCCTGCCAGGCTGATGGAAACACCGTATTCCTGCAGAAACATCACGGCATCCTGCATATCTCTCTTGGAGGATACGGATGCCGCTATGTCAATGGCTTTCCGCTCGGAAATCCCCTTGATTTCCGAGAGACGTTCCGGCTCCTCTGCGATAACCCGCATCGTGTCATCCCCGAAGCGGCGTATGATTCTGGATGCCAAAGCAGCCCCGATGCCTTTGATGGCACCGGAGCCCAGATATCTTTCCATAGCTTCTTTGGTTTGGGGAGTAACTGACTGATAATGCTCGATGACAAACTGTGTACCGTAAATCTGATGTTCTGAGGTACGGCCGTCTGCCCTGATATATTCGCCGGGTTCCAGACCGGGGACCGTCCCGACCAGCGTGATTTCTGCTCCGTCCTGCACACCGGTCATAACGGTATAGCCGGTGTCCTCCGACCGGAATATGATTTTATCGATATAGCCCTCGAAATGTTCCATCCTGTCTCTTTCCGGATGCAGCCGGATATCCTTACAGATCGTCTTCGTCGCCGTTGGCAAAGTCGATATACTTTCCTGTGCCGATGGCGACCGCCGTAAGCGGATCCTCCGCAAGTACCGTGGTGATGCCGGTTTTTTCCTGCATCAGCTTGTCCAGACCGTAAAGCAGCGAGCCGCCGCCGGTCATGACAATGCCGCGCTCATAAATATCTGCCGCAAGCTCCGGCGGTGTACGTTCCAGTACATTATGCACCGCATTTACGATCATTGTTGCCGGTTCGAGCAGTGCATCCATGATCTCATCCGAGCTTACAATGACGGTTTTGGGAAGTGCCGTTACGAGGTTTCTGCCTCTGACCTCCATGGTTACATTTTCCGGACGCTTGCTGGCGCATCCGATATTGATCTTGATATCCTCAGCTGTCCGCTCACCGATCAGCAGATTATGTTTTTTCCTCATATAGCGCAGGATGGCCTCGTCAAAGTCATCTCCCGCAATCTTGATGGACTCCGATACAACCGGTCCGTCCAGTGCGATTACCGCAATATCCGATGTTCCGCCGCCGATATCGATAATCATATTTCCCTGCGGCTTGGAAATATCGATGCCGGCACCGATGGCTGCCGCCACCGGCTCCTCAATAATCGTTACCTCCCGCGCGCCTGCATGATAAGCCGCATCCTCAACAGCCTTTTTTTCCACTTCTGTTGCTCCGGAAGGAATGCACACAGAAATACGCGGCTTGCGCAGCGTCCTCTTCCCGACAGCTTTGGTAATAAAATACTTCAGCATTTTTTCTGTCAGCGTGTAATCCGAAATGACGCCCTGACGGAGCGGCCGGACAGCCGTAATATTATCCGGCGTCCTCCCGAGCATCAGTCTGGCATCCTCGCCGTATGCAAGTACCTTATTGGTGTCCCGGTTGACTGCAACAACCGACGGCTCCTTTAACACAACGCCGCGGCCTTTAATATATACAAGAATACTGGATGTCCCAAGATCAATCCCGATATCATTTGAAATTAATGAAAACATATTATCCTCCCTGATTTTTCAGGCAATAGTCATTCCATAGTATAGCGGAAAGCCGCAGATTTTTAAAGTCCCTTTTCTTTTCCGCAGGATTTGTTTCGGTACCATCTGCTTTTTGTTATCGGGACTTAAGGTTTTGTTTAGAATTTTTAGAGTTTTTTTAGAACGGAGACATAATTCGGTCACACTATTCCGATATAGTAATAACAGTTACAGAGATGTAACACAAAAAAGCTTTTCATACTCATACTCCACAGCTCTTAGAGCTGTGGAGCCCCCTTCAGAAGAACAGACATTCATCCCCCCTTACTGAATGTTCTTAACCTATAAAGACTGAAAAAGGACTGGTGCCTGACACAGAAAAATGTGTCAGATGCCAGTCCTTTTTGCTGCCTGCTTCCGGAATCCGTGTCCCGTCAGAGACGCAGGTCCTCTGCCAGTGCTTCAAAAGCCGGGATGGATCGTTCTATCATTGCATGCGGAACACAATAGGCAAGCCTTACATAGCCGGGACAGCCGAAACCGTCCGTCGGTACAACAACAATATTGTGCTTCTCGGCTGCCTTTGCGAATGCTGCACCGTCTCCATCCGGTGCCTTTACCAGGAGGTAGAACGCGCCGTCCGGACGGACACATTCGAATCCGATTCTGGTCAGCTCCTGGTACAGAAGCTTCCGGTTCCGGTCATAAAAGGCAACATCTGCCTTGACATCCAGACAGTCGGCAACCACCATCTGGAACAGAGAAGGCGCATTTACATAGCCGAGGCAGCGGTTGGCAATCACCAGCGCCGGCATCAGCTCATCATAAGCGGCCACGTCCTTTTTAACCGCCATATAGCCGATTCTCTCTCCCGGAATCGACAGGGTTTTGCTGAAGGAATACAGGAAAATGCTGTTCCGGATATAATCCGGGATATAAGGAACGCTGATTCCGTCATATACAAGCTCTCTGTACGGTTCATCACAGATTACATAGATTGGATGTCCGACCCGCTGCTCTGCGCGGCTGAGCATTTCCCCGAGCTGCCGGATGGTTTCCTCTGTATAAACAGCACCGCTCGGATTATTCGGATTGTTGATGATGACTGCCTTGGTTCTCCGGCTGATGAGACGCTCCGCTGCCGGAATATCCAGCTGGAAATCCTCTGTCCGGACCGGCACTACAGTCAGCTTGCCGCCGAAATTGGATGCATAGGCACGGTATTCCGTAAAAAACGGCGCGAATGCCAGCACCTCATCCTCCTGCTCCAGCAGCGCGCGGAGGATATCATTGATTCCGCCGGCGGCGCCTACCGTCATGATAATGTCATTTTTATCATAGGATGTTCCATGGGAAGCATTCAGGTGTGCGGCAACCTGCGCACGGACATCATCAAATC
>CAZPEW010000091.1:0-1436 GCA_964585695.1 uncultured Lachnospiraceae bacterium | reverse complement strand
ATCAAATCCGGAATTTTTCATATAGCCATGAACCGTATTGGGTTCCTGGCTCTCCAGTATATTGATGATAGAATTTTTGATCTCATAGGGAACCGGAGATGCCGGATTTCCCAGACTGAAATCATAGACATTCTCCTTGCCGACCTTTGCCGCAAGCTCCTGTCCAAGCTCAAACATCATCCTGATCGCAGAATTCCCTGCCACCAGCTGCTCCATGCTTTTTGACAACACCATTTTCTGCCTCCACGATTATCCTTTTTATTTCTTACTGCTGTACTTTACTGTTACTTCTTTTTGTTTTTTCTGCCGAGAATCGGTACAAACGGCGACAGCTTGCTGCCATGCCGCATTATCATATCCTTTATATCCGTAAAACCGGTGAAATTGGAGCTTGCCTCCGGGTTATTGCGGAGTGCAGCCCTTGACCACCATGACACACCCTCTGCCGTCTGGTCCCGGTCCTTCTGCAGTGCTGCTATACGCTCCTCCATCTGCTGCCGCTGCTGGTTCATGGCATTGCGTGCATCCTGCGTAAGAACATTAAAGCCTGCCTTTGCCGTTGCAACAGCGCCCTCTGTCCGGGCCATTTCCTTTGCCTCGCTGAGTCCCAGGCTCATCTCCACTCTGGCTTCACCAAGCTTTGTATAAAGATCGGCAATGCTGCTGCGGAGCTTTTCAATCTCTGCGCTGTTCTTTGCCAGATGGATGATCTTGTTTCTGAGATCAATGGCTGCGATCACAGACGTAATGACATCCTCAATAAAAAGCGTATACAGAATGGTATTGATAACAACAAACGTCATATAAGACCAGTTCTGAGAAATCCGTTCCACGATCGGCTGCACATGGTCTGCCACAAAAATAGCGATAAATCCCCAGCCCATGGACGCCCCCAGACAGATATAGCCTCTGAAATTCAATGGATTCTGACTGTAATCCCAGTAACGCACCTTGAAAATATGGAACATGGCAACACCGGTAAAAAGCTCAAGCAGCGTACCGCCGATCATACCAAAAAGGTAAACCAGGTACCCGTTGCTGCGGAAGGGACCGGACAGCATTACAAACAGCGTTGCACCGGTTCCGTAAATCGGGAGCCATGGTCCGCGGCAGAATCCTCGGTTCATCAGTTTCCCTGATTTAAGCGAGCAGTAGGTTGATTCAAATCCCCATCCGAAAATGCAATAGGTCATAAAAAATGTAAGCCACTGCAGAATTGTATAGTTCCCGATTACAAGATGCGTCATGCTGTCTTTCCTTTGCTGATTTTAATTTAAATATTTTCCCGGCACAGTCTGCCATATACAAAAGTGCCTGATCCCCCATCGGGCAACCAGGCACTGGATGTTATCCCCTTTACTTATACTGCTCCACCATAGCTGCAACCTTTTTGCCGAGCTCCTCGGATTTCTTTTCCGCATCCTCGAGAGAAGTTC
>CAZPEW010000090.1:0-8780 GCA_964585695.1 uncultured Lachnospiraceae bacterium | reverse complement strand
GGGCATTGTTGTATTTAACGCACCGGGCGCCAATGCAAATGCCGTCAAGGAACTGGTGCTCTGCGGTCTGATGCTTGTAAGCCGTGACATTGTCGGCGGCATCGAGTGGATCCGTGCGAATGCAGCCGATCCGGACATTGCAAAATCAGCAGAGAAGGCCAAGAAAAATTTTGCAGGCTATGAGATCAAGGGCAAGAGTCTCGGCGTCATCGGCCTCGGCGCCATCGGCGTCCAGGTTGCAAATGCAGCGGTTGATCTCGGTATGGAGGTTTACGGCTATGACCCGTACCTTTCCGTAAACGCCGCATGGAATCTGTCACAGAAAGTGCATCACGCTTCTCTTGCAGATGAGATCTATGCAAAGTGCGATTATATCACGGTGCACGTTCCTGCCAATGATGCCACGAGAGGTATGATCAACCAGGATGCAATCCAGCGCATGAAAAACGGCGTAAAGATCCTTAATTTTGCCCGCGACGTTCTTGTAAACGATGACGATATGGCAGCAGCACTTGCTTCCGGCAAGGTCGGCGCATATATTTCCGATTTTCCGAATGCAAAATCCGTCAGCATGCCAGGCGCGGTTGTACTGCCGCATCTCGGCGCCTCCACGGAAGAAGCAGAGGACAACTGTGCAGTGATGGCAGTCGAGGAAATCCAGGATTATCTGGACAACGGCAACATCCATCATTCGGTAAACTATCCGGATGTAGACGCAGGAATCTGCGCTTCTGTCGGCAGGATCGCAATACTCCACAGGAATATCCCGAATATGCTGAGCCAGATCACAAAGGCTCTCGGCGATGCCGATATCAACATCGAGAACATGCAGAACAAGTCCAGAGGACAGTATGCGTATACACTGATCGATATTGACAAGTACCTGACAGACGAGGGATTCAACAATCTCCAGAAGATTGAGGGAATCCTCCGCGTCCGCAAGGTGAAGTAAAAATCCGCAGGAGCGGACAGCAGAGCAAAATCCTCCGCGTCCGCAGCAAAGCAGGAGAAAAACGGGAAGAACCGGAATAAAGGAAAACAGTAAATAAGGGCATCTGATGCAGAAATGTGTCAGGTGCCTTTTTGCGCAGCACGACAGCTGAATAAACCGGAAGAACTAAAAAATTTTCATTGATTCTAAATAAAATTATGGTAAACTAGAAGCAGTAAACCAATCAACCAGTTCCAAAGGGAGGAAATGATTATGAACGGCATGTTATATATCGTTCCATTGCTTGGTCTTGCAGCTTTGCTGTTTGCATCTTACCAGGCGCACCGGGTCTCGACAGAGGATTCCGGCAATGACAGAATGAAGGAAATTGCGGCCGCCATCAGCGAGGGCGCACACGCTTTCCTGTATTCTGAATATAAGATACTGATTGTTTTTGCCGCAGTGCTTTTTGTACTGATCGGGCTCGGCATCGGAAGCTGGGTTACGGCAGTCTGCTTTCTGGCAGGCGCGCTCTGCTCCACGCTTGCCGGCTATTTCGGCATGAATGTAGCGACCAGGGCGAATGTCCGCACCGCCAATGCTGCCAGAGTCAGCGGCATGAACAAGGCCCTGCAGATTGCATTCGCAGGCGGTTCTGTCATGGGAATGTGCGTGGCAGGCTTCGGCGTCCTGGGCGTCAGCCTGATTTATATCCTGACCGGGAACGTGGAGGTGCTGTCCGGCTTCAGTCTCGGTGCATCGAGCATAGCACTGTTTGCGCGTGTCGGCGGCGGCATTTATACCAAGGCAGCGGATGTGGGTGCTGACCTTGTCGGCAAGGTAGAGGCCGGTATTCCGGAGGATGATCCGAGGAATCCTGCGGTTATTGCGGATAACGTAGGCGATAATGTAGGCGATGTTGCCGGAATGGGAGCGGATCTTTTTGAATCCTATGTCGGCGCGCTGGTTTCTGCACTGACACTGGGGGTTACCTGTTTTGAACTGAACGGCGTGCTGTATCCGCTGCTGCTGTCCGGTTTCGGCCTTGCAGCCTGCATTCTCGGCAGCCTTTTTGTAAAGGGCGGCAAGGATGCGGATCCGCATAAGGCATTAAAAACAGCCAGCTATGTATCCAGTGCAGTGGTGCTTGTACTTTCCTTTGTTTTCAGCAGCATGCTTTTCGGAAATATGAAAGCGGCAGCTGCAATTACGGCCGGACTGATCGTAGGGCTCCTGATCGGTGCCGTAACAGAGCGCTACACCTCCGGTGATTATAAGTATGTGCAGGAGATTGCCGCACAGTCGGAAACCGGTGCAGCCACTAACATTATCAGCGGACTGTCTGTGGGGATGCGTTCAACCGCGGTTCCGATCATTCTGATCTGTATCGGCATCTTTGCGGCTTTCCAGGCAGCTGGTCTTTACGGAATTGCACTTTCCGCAGTAGGGATGCTTTCCACGACGGCAGTTACCGTGGCAGTGGATGCCTATGGCCCGATTGCAGATAATGCGGGCGGTATTGCGGAGATGTCCGGTCTGGACGATTCCGTCAGAAACATTACCGACAAGCTGGATGCAGTCGGCAATACTACGGCTGCCATGGGCAAAGGCTTTGCCATCGGCTCCGCTGCGCTGACAGCACTTGCGCTTTTTGTATCCTATGCAGAAGCAGTGAAGCTTGACAAGATCGATCTCCTTGATGACCGGGTTATCATCGGACTGCTGCTCGGCGGCATGCTTCCGTTCATGTTCTCGGCAATGACCATGGGATCAGTTTCCAAGGCGGCCTATAAGATGATTGAGGAAGTAAGACGTCAGTTCCATGAGATTCCGGGTATCCTGGAAGGTACCGCAAAGCCGGACTACAGAACCTGCGTTGCCATTTCCACACAGGCGGCGCTCCGTGAGATGCTTCTGCCTGGTCTTATGGCTGTGGCTGTACCGATTTTAGTCGGCGTGCTCCTCGGGCCGACCGCACTCGGCGGGCTCCTGGCAGGCTCTCTTGTGACCGGTGTCATGCTTGCGATCTTTATGTCCAATTCCGGCGGCGCCTGGGATAATGCAAAGAAATATATTGAGGACGGCCACAACGGCGGCAAGGGCTCTGAGCCGCATAAGGCAGCAGTTGTCGGTGATACCGTCGGCGATCCGTTCAAGGACACCTCAGGACCATCCATCAATATCCTGATCAAGCTTATGACAATCATTGCACTGGTATTTGCCCCGCTGTTCCTTTCTGTCGGCGGCATCCTGTAACAGGACGTCCTGCAGAAAAAGTCTGCCAGGAACAGAAAGTCATGCGTCTGCATGCCTGCCTGCATTGTTTTTGTTGAAGCCTGTCATCTGCACTGATATAATGACTGCGTGCCCACAGAAGCCGCACATACACCTGATGCTGCGGTCTCACCGCATATAAATGGCGGAGGCTTCTGATCATGTCAGGCGGACTGATCTGTCTGCAGAAAAGGAGAAATGTATGGCAAAAGTTCTTCCGTTCCGGGCGGTCCGTCCGGATGCAAAATATGTAAAAGAGGTGGCATCTCTTCCGTATGATGTCTATTCAAGAGAGGAAGCCTGGCAGGCAGTGCAGGGACATCCCCTGGCTTTCCTGAATATTGACAGACCGGAAACCCAGTTCCCGGAAAACCAGGATATGTATGCACCGGAGGTTTATGAGAAGGCAAGGGATATGTTAAGACAGCAGATCGGTGAGGGAATCTACCGTCAGGATCCGACACCATGCTACTATGTTTATGAGCTTACCATGGATGGCAGAACCCAGACAGGCATAGCAGCGCTGTCTTCCATTGATGATTATCTGAATGGCGTCTGCCGCAAGCATGAGAATACGGTGGAAGAGAAGGAACAGGACCGGATCCGCCATGTGGACACCTGCTCGGCGCAGACCGGACCGATTTTCCTGTGCTACCGGGCAAAGGAAGAAATCCGTGCCATTGTAAGTGAAACCAAAAAGGGAGTGCCGGTATATGATTTTACGGAAACAGATCAGGTCCGTCACAGAGTATGGGTAATTGACCGGCCGGAAAAAATCCTTGCGCTGGAGACCGCATTCGCGGAGGTACCGGCAACCTATATTGCAGATGGCCATCACAGAGCGGCATCCGCCGTCAAGGTCGGGTTGAAAAGAAGGAAAGAACATCCGGATTACAGCGGTTCGGAGGAATTTAATTATTTCCTCTCCGTACTGTTTCCGGATGAGGAGCTTAAGATTCTGGATTACAACAGAGTGGTAAAGGATCTGCACGGCATGCAGCCGGCGGATTTCATGCTGTCACTGGAAGAGATTTTTGAAGTCTTCAGTCTGCAGGAGGCAATCAGCCCAAAGGTCAAGGGGGAGATTGCCATGTACCTTTCCGGCGAATGGTTCCTCCTCCGGGCAAAGCCGGAGGTGCTTGCGGCCCGTCAGTACAGCCCGGTTGCAGCACTGGATGTATCACTTCTGCAGGAACTGGTGCTGGCACCGGTTCTGGGAATCGGAGATCCGCGTACGGACAGACGGATTGAATTCATCGGAGGAATCCGCGGCCTGAAGGAACTGGAAAAGCGTGTCAGCAGAAACACCTACCAGCATGTTATGGACGGGACGATTGATAAGGTCGGACCCGCAGCGGCATTCGCAATGCATCCGACGGACATTTCGGAGCTCCTCTCGGTAGCCGACAAAGGACTTCTGATGCCGCCCAAGTCAACCTGGTTTGAGCCGAAGCTCCGCAGCGGTATCTTTATCCATGAGATAGAGGCATAAATCTGTACTTCAGAGACGCGGAGCTGCTTGTTTATCCGCGGGTCAGAGGCACAGAGCCTATTTTTTATAGATGCGGAGCGGCATCATCAGATGCTCGATGATGGCCTTATAGGCGGCACCCGCATCGCCGCTTTCCAGCAAGGAAAGCAAAGCTTTGTGCTCCTTCAGCGTGCCCTCCGGACGGCCCTCTGCGGAAAGCGCATTTTTGGAGGTCAGCTGGATCATGTAAAGGAGCCGCTGGAAAATTTCATTAAATTCCTCGTTTCCGGCATAATTAACGAGCAGCATGTGGAATTCATGGTCATGTCTGATGAATTCGGTATGCTCATCCTGTATATAGAGAGACTGTTCCATCTGATCAATGCATTTGCGGAGATCAGAGAGAGCAGTCTTTTTCTTTCTCGAATCGCTGTCGGATGCCAGAATCGAGGCACAGTACCCCTCGATCGCACATCGCACCTGGATGCTTTCCAGCATGTCTTTCTCGGTAAGGGTGCGGATCATAAAGCCCTTGCTCGGCACGATGGAAATGTAGCCGTCCTGGCTGAGCCGCTGCAGCGCTTCACGCATCGGTGTACGGGATATGCTGATTTCGGATGAAATCTTTGTTTCGGAATACAGCGTATCCGGCTGGAATTCTCCGGTAAGAATCCGGTTTTTCAGTTCATTGTAAGCTTTTATCTGCAGAAAACTTTTTTCTGTCATTTCGATCCCCATTCTGCAGCGCATCTGCGTCTGCAATACTGTCTTCCCTGCAATTTAATACTTTTTCCGGACTCCGTCAAGGAAAGAGCTGAAACTGCAAAAAATTCACAAAAATAAGAATCAAAATTTGTAGGATTCTGTCTCTTTACAGTATACCGGAATACCGGTATACTGGTTGTACAGACTAAGCAGCAAACAGATTTACAGATTTACCGGCTAACAAGTGTATTTTTCTAAGGAGAAAAACTATGTGCGTTTACGAAATGGGAAACTTAAGAATTGTTGACCTCACAAAGGTTCTGGATCCGGAAACAGAAAGCAGGAGATGTCATCTGTATCGTTTCAATACAGGCGGAAGCATTCCTGATTTCCATACCATTATGGATCTGACCAGCCACCTTGGAACTCATTGCGAATGTCCTTATCATCACGATGACAACTGGCCAAGTGTAGCAGATCTTCCGCTCACTACTTTTATGGGCAGAGCGGTTTATGTTGATTTCAAGGAAACGGTTGCACCGAGGACGCACATTACTGCGGCAGATCTTGACCGTGCAGCAGCAAAGGTACAGGAGGGAGATATCGTAATCATTGACTCTTCCTACAAGCTTGCGCCGTTTACAAAGAAGACCAATACGGACGAGGATAAGAGACTTCTGGTTGGCAAAGAGAGTGCGGAATGGTTCCGCGATCATAAGGTTAAGTGCGTAGGCTTCGGAGACGGCGTTTCCATTGAGAATTCCAATGAAGACGTAAAGCCGTTCCATGACATCCTCATGGCAGAGAATATTGTATTTCTTGAGGTTCTCCAGAATCTGGAACAGCTTAAGAAGGATGTATTCTTTATGAGCTATTCCCCGCTTCCGATCAAGGGACTGGATTCCTGCCCGATCAGAGCATATGCGATTGAGGGACTTGCAGAATTTTCATAAGACCAGGAGGCAGAAAAGGGTATGATATTTACATCAGTATATGCAGAGGATGAGTACAGGAATTATCCGGAAGCCATCCGCACTGCAATCGATTATCTTAAAAGCCATGATTTTGAGACGATGGAAAACGGTGTCTATGAAATCCAGGGCAGGGATATGTATGCACAGGTTTTTGACGCACAGACGGAGCCGCTCACAGACAGGCATCCTGAGGTGCATGAGAAATATCTGGATGTACAGTTCCTTGTAAAAGGAAGAGAGAAGCTTGGATTTACCAAGGATACGGGAAACTATTCCGTACTGGAACGCTTTGATGAGAGAGACCTGATTTTCTATAAAGAAGTGGAGAATGAAGGCTTTGTCGAGTCAAGACCAGGCAATATCTGTGTGTTTTTCCCGTCAGACGTACATCGTCCGCAGGTTGTTTCCGGAGAAGCCATGACCGTCCGCAAGGTTGTTGTCAAGGTAAGCGTAGGTTTGCTGTAACCATGCAGCAGTGTCTGCCTGTTATGCAGACACCATTACGAACAGGATTTCATGCCGCAGTGCTGATGTTAAGCACTGCGGCTTTTTATATATTTTTAAGAAAACGCAGCTGTGGCAGGGCGTCCATTTATCTTGATTTATCGAGTCTTTCCTCTTATAATACATTAATAATCTGCGCAATAGCGCAATGTCTTAAAAATGGAGAATCGAATGGACAATAATAATAAACAGGGCGGTGATGACGGAAGGTTCAGAAATTCCGGTCAGACCTTCATGATTCTGATCATTGCAGCTGTAGTAACATTTTTTATCTGGTATATGGTTCGGAATATTTTCATCTCCGCGGATACGCAGGAGCTGAGTTATACAGAGTTTATCCAGATGGTGGATAACAGCCAGGTGGAGAAGGTCGAGTGGGGAGACAGCCAGATTACGGTTTACCCTAAATCCGGCACAGTGACCCAGAACAATACAGAATCCAAGGATTTCTACGATCAGTATCTGAATCAGAGCAGCATGACCTATTATGTTATTCCTGTCAATGCAGATGCGGAATCCCTTGTGGACAGGATGATCCGTCATGATGTGGAGATCTATAAAAAGAAGCCGGACAGCTCCGCCTATATCATGGAGATGCTGATCAGCTTTGTGCTTCCGCTGGTTGTCCTGTTTGTACTTATGAATATGATGGCAAAGCGTATGGGCAATGGCGGCGGCGGAATCATGGGTGTCGGCAAATCCACTGCCAAAATGTACATGCAGAAGGAAACCGGCGTCACTTTTAAGGATGTTGCCGGTGAGGATGAAGCCAAGGAATCCCTGATCGAGATTGTGGATTTCCTGCACAATCCGACCAAATATACGGCAATCGGCGCCAAGCTTCCCAAGGGCGCACTGCTGGTAGGCCCTCCCGGAACAGGCAAGACGCTGCTTGCAAAGGCAGTTGCCGGTGAGGCACAGGTTCCGTTCTATTCACTCTCCGGATCAGATTTTGTGGAGATGTTTGTAGGTGTCGGCGCAAGCAGAGTGAGAGACCTGTTTAAACAGGCATCCTCTACCGCACCTTGCATTATCTTTATTGATGAGATTGATGCCATCGGTAAAACCCGTGATACCCGCTACGGCGGAAATGACGAGCGTGAGCAGACGCTGAACCAGCTGCTCTCCGAGATGGATGGCTTTGATGCTTCCAAGGGTATCATGGTTATGGCGGCTACCAACCGTCCGGAAATCCTGGATCCGGCATTGCTCCGTCCGGGCAGATTTGACCGCCGTGTCATCGTGGAAAAGCCGGATTTAAAGGGCCGTGTCAATATTCTCAAGGTGCATGCCAAGGATGTGCAGCTTGACAGTACGGTTGACTTTGATGAAATCGCTCTTGCAACAAGCGGCGCTGTCGGTGCAGATCTTGCAAACATGATTAATGAGGCTGCCATTACAGCCGTCAAGCATGGCAGGGCAAAGGTTTCCCAGAGCGATCTTTTTGAAGCAGTTGAAGTTGTCCTGGTCGGCAAGGAAAAGAAGGATCGTATCCTTTCCCAGCAGGAAAGAAAGATTGTTTCCTATCATGAGGTCGGACATGCACTTGTAGCCGCAATCCAGAAGGATGCGGAACCGGTGCAGAAAATCACCATTGTGCCGAGAACCATGGGCGCGCTGGGATATGTAATGCAGATGCCGGAGGAGGAGAAATACCTCAATACCAAGGCAGAGCTGCATGCCATGCTGGTAGGCTATCTGGCAGGGCGTGCTGCGGAGGAAATTGTATTTGATACGGTTACAACAGGCGCCGCGAATGACATTGAGCAGGCAACCAAGGTTGCCCGTGCAATGGTTACGCAGTACGGTATGTCCGATAAATTCGGGCTGATGGGGCTTGCAACGCAGGAGAGCATGTATCTGACCGGCAGGACTGTTATGGACTGCGGCGATGAGACAGCAACACAGGTTGATGAAGAGG
>CAZPEW010000089.1:0-8826 GCA_964585695.1 uncultured Lachnospiraceae bacterium | reverse complement strand
GCTTGAATCCCGGCAGTACTCTTGATGCATGATAGTCATCAAACAGCTTGCCGCCGAATTCAAGATACAGTTTGCCGCCGAACTGACCGATTCTTTCCTTGATCCGTTCCGACTGCATACGTAGATACCTGTCGTTATCAAAACCGATTTTATTCATTTGAGTGCCCCTTTGCATTCAGCCATGTTAAATTGTATTAGAAAAAAGCAATAAATAGAAGTATAAAGAGATCAAATTCCAATGTCAACTCTCAAAACCGATATGATGCTTTCTTATGTAAATAAAATAATAGATCAGAAAAAGTCCTGATGTCAGAATCCAGGTAATCGGATAGCTTGCCATAACCGTCCTTAGCGTATGATACCGGGGCACCATGATCAGTATCCAGGAAACTCTCACAACACAGATGCCCAGAACATCAATAAGCATCGGAACAAAGGCATCTCCCATCCCCCGCAGCGTGCCGGAAAATATCTCAATTCCGATATAGGTCATGTAAAAAGGAACCAGATAGCGCATCATTTCCGTGCCGGTCCGGATTACGGCATCATCCGTTGTAAACAGGACATACAGCTCTGCACCGAAGCGATAAAAAAGTATGGTTATCAGCAAAGTCACGGAACACACCAGAATCACCGACTGTCTGACGCATTCGCGTACCCTTTTATACAGACCGGCGCCGTAGTTCTGGCCGACGAATGTTGTAACAGCAACGCCGGAAGAATTGCAGAACATCCAGAACAGGCTGTCGATTTTTCCGTAAGCAGTCCAGGCAGCAACAGAGTCCGTACCAAAGCTGTTGATGGATGCCTGAATGAAAACATTCGAGAGTGTATACATGAGCGACTGTATTCCGGCCGGAAGCCCGATGGCAATAATTCTTTTCAGGGAAATACTGCTGATACGGATGTTTCTCAGCTTCAGCTGATAGCTTTCCTTCGTACCTGCAAGTGCATAAATCACCATGACCGCACTGATAACCTGGCAGAGGACGGTAGCAATGGCTGCGCCGGCAACTCCCATATGGAAAACCAGGACAAACAGAAGATCCAGGACAATATTTGCAAGACAGCTCACAACAAGGAAAATCAGCGGTCTCCGCGAGTCACCGACCGCACGCAGAATTCCTGCTCCCATATTATAAATCAGATTGGCAGTCATCCCGAGGAAGTAAATCCTGAGATACAGAACCGTGTCAGAAAGAATATCCTGCGGTGTGCCCATCCAGACAGAAAAAACAGGCGTCAGGAAAAATCCCAGTACACAGAGAACCGCACCGGAAATCACAGAAAGTGCAATGGCCGTATGTACTGCTCTGGATACATCGCGTGTATTTCCGGCACCGTAATACTGTGCGACAATGACGCTGGCACCGGAACTGATGCCGACAAAAAAGCCGACAAATACGTTGACAATGATGGCAGACGTACCTCCCACTGCCGACAGCGCCTGCTTCCCGACAAAACGTCCGACGACAACTGCGTCCACGGTATTATAAAGCTGCTGGAAAAAAGTACCCAGAATCAGCGGCAGGCTGAAAAGAATCAGTTCCTTCCAGATGACACCATGAATGATTGCGTTATATTCTCTTTGCTCCTGTTCTCTGTCCACTGCTCCCCATCAGGCTTTTACAGCACAGCGCAGTTTTGTCGAATGCGCTCTTGGATTGATATAGCATTCTTCCTGCGACGGACGAATGACATCTCTTGTTGTGAAGCTGTAAATACCTTCCCTTTCTCCTGCCTTGAATGCTTTTTTCACTCTCCTGTCCTCACCGGAATGAAAGGTAAGGACTGCCGCCCTGCCGCCGGATTTAAGCTTCTCCGGAAGTTTCATCAGAAATTCATCCAGAGCAGGAAATTCACCGTTTACTTCTATACGCAGCGCCTGGAAAACTCTCTGGGAGGATTTTTTGACAGCCTCCTTCCGATCTGCTTCCGGCAGAAACAGAAGTGCTCTTTCCACAGCTGCGTGAAGCGCTGCAGTTGTTTCGATCTCTCCGCCTTTATGATATGTCCGCTGGATTTCCCTGGCGATTTTCTCCGCATAAGGTTCATCCGCATTTTCCGTGAAAATATTGACCAGTTCCTCATAGTCAAGCGTCCGCAGCTGCTCCGCTGCGGTTCTGCCTTTTGAAGGATCCAGCCGCAGGTCCAGCGGACCGTCTGTTTTAAAGCTGAAACCTCTTTCCGGATTATCAATCTGCATGGAAGAGACCCCCAGATCTGCAAGCACAAAATCAAATTTCTGATCGCCTGCTATCCGGTCGATGTCCTTGAAATTGCTGTAGACGATTGTCAGAATATCAGGTCCGTAGCCATTCGCACGCAGTCTCTCCTCGGTCTTTTTCATCTCAATGGTGTCTACATCTGTTGCATACAGATGACCCAGGCCCTGCAGCTTTTCAAGCATTTTTTCTGTATGTCCGCCGTAGCCGAGTGTCGCATCCATACCGGTCTGTCCCGGTTCTATAGATAAAAACTCCAGTATTTCCTTTACCATGATCGGAATATGCATACCGGCAGGGGTTTTGCCTTTGCTGATGATTCTGGCAACATCCTCTTTATATCTGTCCGGATTCTGTTCCTTGTACTTTTCCTCGAATTTTCTGGGATATCTGCCCTTATAGCGCGGGCGGCGCCTGTGTTCATTTTCTTCCATATTCAACCTGCCTTAAAAACTGCTGCTTCCTCTGCCGTAACAGGACGTGAATAATAATATCCCTGAATTTTGTCACATCCCAGCGCTATCGCCATATCCCTCTGCCATTCCTGCTCTATGCCCTCAACCACAAACTTCATATTGAGACCATGACTCAGATTCACAAGATTTCCGATGAAGGATTCTTTCCCCTTTTTCAGATAAGTATCTACAATGGTTTTGTCCAGTTTGATCTCGTCCACAGGAATATAGGTAAGATATCTGAGTGAGGAATATCCTGTTCCGAAATCATCCAGTGCAATCTGCACCCCAAGTTCCTTGAACGCACTGAAAAGCTTCATTGCCTTATCCGTGGAATCAAGGAAAAGGCTCTCCGTAATTTCAATGGTTATCAGTGATCCAGGAACATTGTATCTCTCCAGAAGTGTTTTCAGATATTCGACATATCCGTCATCCTTGAGCTGTTCACAGGAATAGTTGATAGATACATTTACCGGCTTCATACCTTTATCATGCCAGAAGGACATCTGTGCAACGACCATTTCCGTCACAATCCTGCCGATCCGCACAATGATTCCTGTTTTTTCAGCAACCGGGATAAATTCAGCCGGAGACAGATCCGTTCTTCCCATACGCAGAAGCGCTTCAAATCCGCAGACCCCGCCGGTTGCCGTGTCAATCTGCGGCTGGTAAAGAACCCTGAAACCGTGATTCTGACAGGCTGCAACAAGCTGCACAGAAATTTCATTTCTTCTTTTAATATTTTCACGCAGACTTTTGTCATAAAAGATGCTGGTATTCTTACCGAGCAGCTTTGCCTGATTCAGTGCCTGATCTGCATTCGAAAGCAGTTTTTCCGCTGTGATCGTTTCCCGGTCATGCACTGCGATGCCTATGCTGCCGGTAACCGGAACAAGATGCTTTTCATAATAGAATTCCGTGGAAAGCAGCTTCTCCATGTAAAGCAGTTCCTGCGAATCCTTCCCCAGTATTTTGTCTTCCAGAATAACAAGAAATTCATCTCCGCCGAATCTTGCGGTCATTCCCTGCATCTTTTCTGACAGAAGCTGCAGTCTTTTGGCTATTTCTATCAGGATATGATCCCCGCAGGTGTGGCCATATGTATCATTCAGTTCCTTGAAATTATCAATGTCGAGCATCAGAACCGTGCACTGCTTTTCCCTCCGCAGCGAATCCGCGAGATACTCCGATGCGGCACGGCGGTTGCAGAGATGGGTAAGGTAGTCATGCTCTGTCAGATATTCCAGGTTATCTGCGGAAACGCGCAGCTGTTCGGCGTATTTCTCACTCTGCCTGTAATCCAGATAATAAATTATGGTAAAGAGAAGCATTCCCATAAGAAGAAATATAAATGGCAGCAGAACTTTACCGTACGTCTCATAATAACCGACGGGTTTATTTATAAACATGGTATTCTCCGGAAGCACCGAGGGATCCAGATTGTATTTCTTCAGCTGCTGATAATCCACAATGAAATGACTCAGACCCGTTGTGGTCAGCGGAATAGTGCTGATATCTGTCCCGGACAGAACCTTGACAACCGTTTCTGCAGCCTGGTTTCCGGCAATTGTAAAATCAAAAAGATAACCGCCCAGAATCCCCTCGCCCACTCCGCTTGCATAAGTACGGAATACCGGAATTTCCGCATTTATGTTCAACATCCTTATGGTATCCATCATTGTATACGGATTTCCGTCCGAATCTGTAAAAGCATCCTGATAAACAAGAATACAGTTTTTATCCAGCCGGGAAACAGCGGAAGCAAGTCCTGACCGTGTCATCTTTGATGCATCCAGAACCTCAAAATGATATCCCGGAAATTCTGTTTTTACTGCATTAAACTGTTCCCGGTCTCCAAGTCCGGTTTCCGTATCATCGAGAATGCTTACGATTCTGCTTGCCGAAGGCAGCAGCTTTACCGCAATCTGCAGAGTTTCCTTCAGATTAATCTGTTCGGTGGAACCTGTAATATAAGGATTTGCAGCTGCTTCCTGCGCATTCTTGATATTATTAATTCCGAAAAAAACCATAGGAATATTTTTAAACAGAACATCCTGATATTTTACTGCAAATGAAAGTGCGGCATCATCCGCAAGAATCACCGCATCATAGGTTTTATGATCCGAAAGTTTATAGGACAGCAGCTTATAGAAAAGAGACATATATGCATCCGAAGAATGATTCTTTGTATCCATGAATTCATAGTCCAGATGGATATCATAGGAACGGAAGATCTCAGAGAGCCCCTTTTCCTGTGCCGGAACCGTTTCGAATGCATCTGTGTAGGAACTAAGATAAAGAACCGATCTGCCTGTCAGAGCCGCATCCTGGTTCAGTCTGTCTGCATTCTCCGTATCTGCAGCGCTGTATGACTTACGCAAAGTTTCGCTGTAAGTACTGAGCAGCAAAAAGGAACCGCTGATCAGCAGGCTTACAGCAATAATGAAAAGTATAATCTTTCTGAGCTTTCTTTTCTGCAATTTCTCCTCCTGCATATACGCATGTTTACCTATCATAACATAGCTGCTGCTGTTAAAAAAGCGTTTCTGCAAGTGTATTGATCTGAATTTCACCAGTCTTACTCTTTGATGTATTCCAGATTTTCCTCCGAATGTTCCACCTCTTTTGAAAACAGATGTGCTCTTTCTGTCATATCCCCGATTCCGAATTTATGGCCGTTTCTCAGATATTCCGAGACGCAGAGCAGTTTGATCATACGTATGCTGCGGAATACCAGTCTCTGCTGCTTTTCTATATCGTGATTGAGACAGGTATCTATATAATATCTGTAGACCAGATAGACTGAAAGCCGCCGGAACCATGTTTCAGCTTCCGGTACCGACTGCATGAATTCTGCCTCGGTATCCTCTGTCTCCGGCAGATGCTCCCGGACTTCCGATACTGCTCTGCTCCAGCGTTCATCAAGTATTTCGAATTTTTCCATCAGCTGCAGGATTTCCTCATCAACCGCTTTCCGGATTTCCGGTTCCTGCAATTCAGGAAATGAAGTATCCGTCATACCGGCTATTTCATACAGAAAATCCGGGAAAGGAATTGTCCTGTCCTGAAGCACCCGGATCGATTCATTCCGGAGTGCCATCACTTCTGTAAGGAGTTCCGTATCCTCCGGACGCAGCATTTCTCCTTCTGCATCGTTCTCGGCTCGGATATAGCGGATGTCCCCGGTATCCTCAAAAAAGATACGCGCAAGCTCCATACAGGAAAGACTCATGTCAATCTGCTCATAATTTCCTATATTCATAAAATATCTCGGATATTCCGTACACACCTGACAGAGACTTTCCTCTCCGAGTGCAGTATAGATGTCGCAGAGATTTCCGCTGTTCAGGAACGGACAGCGTCGGTCTTCCGTCAACGGAAAATAACAGCCGTCACCGTCGGACTTCATATGCTTCCGGAGACGCTCGCCGAATTCGCCCCGGATCCCTCTGTAATAAGCAGCACTGTCTGCATCCACATCAACCTCCCAGCCTGCACAGCAGGTATCCGGACATTTGCCGCCGATGCAGCGGAATTTTTCATAATATTCAGGATATTCACAGATCATAGTTTTTTCTCCGGTTCCATAAGACTGCAGTTTCTGAAAAGGGCTCTTACTGCTGCCTGATATTCTGCCTTGTTCCCGGCCTTTCTTATATCTTTCACATATTCTTTCCCATGATCAAAATGCAAGGACATAAAAGACCAGAAATCCTTCAGCTTGAAAAGTACGTTTTTCTCTCCCTGTATTTCCTGCTCATAGACATCATAGAGAGCAGCCGCAAACCGGCTGTATTCATCCTTGTCTATTGCAGGGCCTCCGCAGATTTCCCGGACCAGCGCCGGGTTTTCTATGAGACCTCTCCCGATCATCACACCCGCAACGGAAGGAAAGCGCCCATGGATAACCTCATAATCGGCGCGTGTGCAGATATCCCCGTTGTATATAACCGGATTCCTGCTCTCTGCAAGTATTTCCTCAAATACGGAAAGCTGTACTGTATTCCGGTAAATATCCTTCTGCACTCTCGGATGTACAATCAGTTCCGACAGTTCATAATGATTGAAAACGCAGAGCAGCGCATGTGCTTCTGTTCCCTCATGTATGCCAAGTCTTGTTTTCAGCGAGATGGAAATGCCTTCTCCCTCCAGACGTTCAAAACATTCTGCCAGAAAAGAATCCAGCGCGGCCGGATCACGGAGCATACCAGCCCCTTTCCCCTTGGCAACCACTGTACCGGATGGGCAGCCGAGATTCAGATTCACCTCTGTATATCCGCGCTTTTTCATTTCCCTTGCCGCGAATGCAAACTGCTCCGCGTTTCTGGTCAGAATCTGCGGTATGACCGCAGTATCTTTATTGTTCGCAGGATCAATGTCTCTTTTTTCCCGCGTCATAAATTCGCAGCTTTCATTTGCGGAAATAAACGGTGTGTAGTACCGGTCAATTCCCGGAAAGAAACGATGATGTACATTACGGTAGGGAAAGCCGGTGAAGCCTTCCATCGGTGCAAATGAAAACTGCATACTTATACCTGCTCTCTTGTAAAGCCCTCGCCATGAACTTCACGTACGTCACTGACAATGACAAATGCATCCGGATCAACATCGTATACGATATCCTTTAAAAAGGCTATTTCCCGGTTGGAAAGCACGCAGTACAGCATTTCCGTATCCTGGCTAGAATACAGGCCTCTTGCCTTGATGCCTGTCACGCCGCGGTCCAGATCTTTCATAATCCGCCGGGAGATCTCCGCAGACTGAGATGAAATGATATAGGCAGCCTTGGCAAAATGCATGCCGTCAATGATATTATTGGAAAGTTTTGAAAAAACATAAATGGAAACAATAGCATACAGCGCGTTGACAACACCGAACATACCGATGCCGACTGCCACAATGGACCAGTCAAGCACCTGCATGATCTGCGGTATGCTGAAGTGCCGCAGTCTGGTCTGAATCAGCGCTGCCAGAAGATCTGTTCCGCCCGTTGTCGCCATGCAGGCAAATACCATCCCGCCGCCGACTCCCATCAGAATCCCGCCGAAAACCGAGGCAAGAAACAGATCATGATTCGGTATCAGATTGCCTTCCGGAAGAATCATGAAAAGAAATGATGTCAGCACCGTTGCATATAAAGTCCTCTTTATGAACTTCCACCCCTTCATAAAATAGCCAAGCACAAAAAGCGGAATATTGATCACGGTATTGGTAATCCAGAGAGGCACACCCAGCGCCTTCCGTATGACAATTGCAAGGCCCGACACGCCTCCTGTTACAAGACCTGCCGGGTCATAAATGTTTTTAATTGCTATACTGATCAGCAGAACGCCGAAGGTAATCGCAATGTAATCCCTGAGAGGATTTTTTTTCATATACATAATATTTCCTGCTTTTTCTTCAGTTTATGCAGAAACACGATCTGCTTAATATGCCGCAATCGAAGCCGTATCCGGAACAATCATAATATATGCACCGTTATGGCATTGTTTAAGAAGCTGCAGCATATATGCCTCCTCTACGCTGACGCAGCCGGCAGAGCTCCAGGTTGCCGGATTCTTGATATGCAGGAAAATCGCAGAGCCTCTTTTATATACAGCCGGATCTGTATTAAAACCGATGGCCATCGCATACTTGTAGCAGATCTGATAATCAATCAGATGCTCCCCCTCAATTTTATTTTTGCTCTCCACCCAGGTATTATAGGTACTTTCCTCACCTGACCAGTATGAATCTTTTGTGATTTTCTTCCAGGTCATGGCTGTACCGGGATTATCCGTCTGCCCGAATGCATGCAGAATCGGGAATGCACCGATCGGCGTCGTCCCGTCTCCCTCCTGCCTTTTTTCAGCTGCCTTCAGTCCGTTTCTGCCATATCCGCAGTAGGTTTCCAGCGCGGCCTTCCAGGTACCGTCTGCCTGTCTGTCAAACAGCGCAAGATCATGATCCGTGACGAGAATAATCTGGTCAGTCAGCTTTGCCGTTTTGCTTGTTTTGAGAAGTGCTGCTTTTTCATCCAGTGTGTTCACCTGTACCGTTTCCCCTTTTGTTTCATCTGAAATTTTATCCGCAGCGTCTGTCCCGGCAGTGCCCGTCTGCAGCGCTTCATTCGCTTTCTGCAGGCTGTAGCCGGGCCCTATTTCCGC
>CAZPEW010000088.1:0-8837 GCA_964585695.1 uncultured Lachnospiraceae bacterium | reverse complement strand
ACAGAGGCATCCGTCCGCTTTTCTGACGGAACAGATATTGTCCTGAAGCTTCTGAAAACCGGAGACGGACAATGTTTCCCTCTGCACGGCAGAATCTTTTCAGGCTTTATGCTCCATGCCTTAAAAAAGGCCGATGATGCTTCTCCGTTTCCGGCACTGGTCCAGGTCGAGGTTACAGGCACAAATGCATAAAATTCCGCAGATGCCTTTCTGTCTCCTCTTCCTTTTTCCGGCCCGTCTTTACATCCCGAATACTTCCTTTGCGCGCTGCATGTTTTCCCGGATCTTTACGTTAAAAGGACAGCGCGTCTCACAGGCGCCGCAGGAAATGCATTCGCCGGCGTGGTGTGCAAGAACCGCATAATGCTCACGGACGGTTTCCGGTACCCTGCCCTCTGCAATGGTCAGGTTCAGGAACTTTGTAACATCCGCAATATCAATATGCTGCGGGCAAGGCTCACAGTGGCTGCAGTACATGCAGTGTCCCTCCCAGCTGATCTTTGGAAATGACGCGAATGCTGCTGCATAGTCCCGCTCTGCGTCTGCTGCATCCTCATAGGCCGCACTCTCGCGGAGCTGCCGGAGATCATGCGTGCCGGCAAGCACCACTGAAACAGCCGGGCGTGTCAGCGCATAGTGAATGCACTGATTCACCGTAAGCGCCGCTCCTGCCGGGGACAGCGCTGCATCCAGGAGATCGCCGCCGCCGAAGCACTTCATGACCGTAATGCCGACCCCGAGACTCTGACACACCTCATAAAGTCTCTGCCGCTCCGGATCCATATTGGTGAGACGGTTCTCGTAGGCCTCATCTGCACAGAGATCCTCTACATCATCTGTTGCCGGCTGCAGGTCATAGCAGGGATTGATGCTGAACATCAGTACCTCAACCGCCCCGCTCTCAACGGCCTTTAAAGCCACCTCCGGATTATGGCTGGACAGACCGATATGACGGATCCGCCCGGCTGCCTGCAGCTGCCGCGCGTAATCCAGCACACCGTTTTTAAGAATCATATCCCAGTCCTGCAGCGAATCACAGTAATGTATCATACCTACATCAATAAAATCCACCTGCAGAAGCTGCATCATTTCCTCGAACCCGGCCTTCACTTCCGGAAGATTCCGGGTACGTCTGTACTGCCCGTCCTTCCAGACCGAGCAGAGATGAGACTGGATGATGAACTTCTCTCTCCTGCCCTTTAATGCCCGTCCGACAGCCGCGCGCACCTCCGGATCCGAGGTGTAAAGGTCAAAATAATTGATGCCGAGCCGCTCTGCCTCATCAAACAGCCTGCCGCACATCTCGCAGTTCTCCTCGGAAAAGCCCTCGCAGCCCATGCCGATTTCACTGACCTTCAGCCCCGTATTCCCCAGTTCTCTGTACTTCATCATCTCATCACCTCATAAAATTCACGCCCCGGTTTCCCGGAGCGCGTTCTGTCAGAATGTCCCTGTTCTGTTGATCCTGCCTCCTCTGCTTCCTGTCAGAATGCCCCTGCTCTGTTGGTCTTGCGTCTTCTGCTTATACTGCAGCATGCTCTGCACTGCCTTTTTTCCCGAACTTGACCAGCCCGGCCCGGTTCAGTGCAACCATGATCGCCGGAATGATGATCAGCTGGATCACGATGCCCGGAATCGCATTTAAAAATGCACCTGCAAGAAAAGCCTGCATGGTGAATGCCTTTCCGTTAAGAGACAGAAGGATCACCTCGGCAATACCCCATACAATACGGCCTGCAATCATCGCGGCAATCAGTGCCTTGTATACGGCAATGACACATTTCCAAGGAGATCTCTCATACAGGAAACCGGACACGGCTCCATATACTGCAAGCTCAAACATCATGGCAATCGCAACCGGATACAGCGGCGGCATGCCAAACAGCACAGAGCGGAGGAGCGGCACAATCAGGCCTGTCAGGAGACCATACTGCCAGCCGCAGAGCAGCCCTGCAAGAAACACCGGAAGGTGCATCGGCAGCAGCATATTTCCGACCGCCTGCATCTGTCCCGTAATCATCGGAAGAACCAGTCCCATGGCAATCATCATTGCCGATAATGTCAGATTCTGAACACTGTTTTTATTTTTCATCTTTTTACTGCTCCCTGTCTCTCTGATTCTGTTTCTGCAATTTCACCTGTTTCATCTTATACAGACTCTGCCTGTATTCTGCATAGATATGAAAAACTGTTTTTATTATAACATGCAGTCTCCCGGATTGTCTCCCCCGGCTGATGCCGTATTTCAATAAAATTTTCTGCCGTCCTGTACCCATTTATCCCTGTACCCGACAGCACTCTCTGATACAGAAAGCACTCAGTGCAGTATCAGCAGTGCAGCTGCATGCACGATAAAGGCACATATCCAGGCAACCGCACACTGGAACAGTGCAACGCCGACTGCCCATTTCCTGCCGAGCTCCCGGTTGATTGCTGCGATTGCCGCAATACACGGTGTATAAAGCAAGCAGAAAACCAGAAGTGCTGCCGTGCCCGCCGGACGCAGCACCTGCATAAGCTCTTTTGTTGACCCAAAAAGCACATTCAGCGTGGAAACCACACTTTCCTTTGCCATAACACCGGTAATAAGCGAGGTGGAAATCCTCCAGTCGCCGAAGCCGAGCGGCGCAAAAACAGGTGCGATTCCGCCGGCAAGCATCGCGAGGATAGAATCCTTTGAATCGGACACCATCTGGAAACGGAGATCAAAGGTCTGCAGGAACCAGATCACGATAGATGCAATAAAGATAATCGTAAAGGCTCTCTCCAGGAAATCCTTAGCCTTCTCCCATAAAAGCTGCAGTACATTCTTGGCACTCGGCATCCGGTAGTTCGGAAGCTCCATGACAAACGGAACCGCTTCACCCTTAAACATGCTGTTTTTTGTAAAAAGCGCCATCAGAATGCCGATCAGCGCACCGAGGAGATAAAGCCCGGCCACAATCATCCAGCTCTGCTTCGGGAAAAATGCCGCCGCAAAAAATCCGTAGATCGGGTATTTTGCAGAACAGCTCATAAAAGGCGTCAGCATGATCGTCATTTTACGGTCCCGCTCCGACGGCAGTGTCCTGGATGCCATAACACTCGGCACAGAACAGCCGAAACCGATCAGCATCGGAACAATGGACCGCCCCGAGAGACCGATCTTACGGAGCAGCCGGTCCATGACAAATGCAACACGCGCAAGATAGCCGGTATCCTCCAGGAGCGACAGGAAGAAAAAGAGCGTAACGATAATCGGCAGGAAAGAAAGCACCGAGCCGACACCGGTAAACACGCCGTCTATAATCAGCGAATGCACCGCCGCATTGATATTCCACGCGGTCAGTGCCTGATCCGTAAATGCCGTAAAATCCGCAATCAGCGACTCCAGGAGTCCCTGCAGTCCGGCACCGATCACCCCGAATGTCAGATAGAACACCAGCATCATAATCAGAATAAAAGCAGGAATCGCCGTATGCTTTCCTGTCAGAATCCGGTCTATCCTGACACTCCGCTGATGCTCTCTGCTCTCATGCGGCTTGACAACCGTATGGGAAACCAGATTCTGTATAAAATGGAAGCGCATGTCGGCAATCGCAGCCGCCCGGTCAAGACCTCGCTCATCCTCCATCTGGACAATGATATGTTCTATCATTTCCCGCTCATTCTGCGTAAGCTTCAACGCCTCCGCAACCCTCTGGTCATTCTCACAGAGCTTGGTTGCCGCAAACCGGACCGGAATATGTGCAGCCTCCGCATGATCCGCAATCAGATGCATGATGGCATGGAGACACCGGTGCACAGCACCGCCATGATCATTCTCATCACAGAAGTCTGTCCGTCCCGGCCGCTCCTGGAAGTGCGCAATATGAATGGCATGCTCCACAAGCTCCTCAATCCCCTCGCCCTTGGCAGCGGAAATCGGAACAACCGGAATGCCCAGCATGGACTCCATCAGATTGACGCGGATTGTGCCGCCATTGCCGCGCAGCTCATCCATCATATTCAATGCAAGCACAATCGGCGTGTCCAGCTCCATCAGCTGCATGGTAAGATAAAGATTTCTCTCGATATTGGTAGCATCGACGATATTGATGATGCCGGTAGGCCGGCTGTCGATGATGAACTGTCTTGTGACAATCTCCTCATCTGTATAAGGAGACATAGAGTAGATACCCGGCAGATCCGTGATATCTGTTTCCGGGTGCCCGATAATGGATCCATCCTTCCGGTCCACCGTCACCCCCGGGAAATTTCCGACATGCTGGTTGGAGCCTGTCAGCTGATTAAACAAGGTCGTCTTTCCGGAATTCTGATTGCCGGCCAGTGCAAAGGTCAGGACGGTTCCATCCGGAAGCGGATGCTCCCCCTTCTTTACATGATACCTGCCGCCCTCGCCGAGACCAGGATGCTCAATCATCTTGTCTCCCTGCTGCCGCTCCTCTTTTTCTGCATCCGCAGCAGCCGTTTCCGCTGCCGCATCCGCCGTTTCCTCAACCGGCGTCACATCCACCTGCTCCGCATCCGCAAGCCGGAGCGTCAGCTCATATCCGCCGACCTTCAGCTCCATCGGGTCCCCCATCGGTGCAAATTTCACCAGCGTCACCTCAGCCCCCGGTATCAGCCCCATATCCAGGAAATGCTGACGCAGCGCACCTTCCCCTCCGACATGTGCCACCAGTCCGGATTGTCCGATTGCAAGCTCCCGTAAAGTCATCTTAATCTCCCCATCTCTGTCCGCTTTTCAAGTTATACATGTATAACTTCGACGCAAGTTAGTTTAGACTATCTTTAACAGAATGTCAAGAGACAGAATCCCCTTTTTCATCTTCTCCCGCAGCGATAATGTCCGCGAATGATGCCCTGATATATTTTCCAAGATCCCCCGGCGCAATAAACACCTGCTGCCCGCGCTGTCCCGCACTGACACCGATCCGCGGAAGCACCTCCGCCGACCGGTGAATCCAGGTCGGAAACTGCTTTTTCATCCCGATCGGAGAACAGCCGCCCCGCATATAGCCGGTCAGCGGAAGAAGTTCCTTCACAGGCAGCATCTCCGCCTTCTTATTGCCGGACACCCGCGCAATCTTTTTCAGGTCAATCTCCTCATCCACCGGAATCACACATACAAGATACCCCGTCTTGTCCCCATGCAGCACCAGCGTCTTAAACAGAATACGATGATCAATACCCATCATATCCGCCGCATGCGTCCCGGAGAGATCATTCTCATCCACCTCATATTCCCCGTGTTCATATTCAATACCAGCCTTATCCAAAAGCCGCATAACATTCGTCTTAACTTCCTTCTGTTTCGCCATCATTCTCTCCCCCACAAATCAGACCCATATAAAACAGCAGCATTCCCAGACAACACTCCCCCACCAGCCATACTGCAGACAAGCACACCCGGCAGCTCCGATGACCGGTTTTTTGCCCTTTGTATAAATTGCGAGCACTACGCAGAAGCAGCGAACGAACCCTTCGGAAATGCCGCCCGCCGGCCGCGGTAAATATGTATTCCGCGGGCACTGTCTGCAGGCAGAACATAGTATAGCACGGTTTTGCTTGACTTTTACACCCCCAGTTCCTACTATCATTAATAAGATCACAAGAGGTGTACCCATGCAGAAATTATTTTACAGCACCCTGTCCTTTGTCTTTGCAGCGCTTCTCATTTTTATTTTGCTGATTACTTCTTTTGAAGCTGTCTGCTACTGGACGCCGGGCTATTATAAAAAAGAATTCAGAAAATATAACGTTGCAGGTGCTATCGAGACCTGGACCGGCGACAGAATCCCGGAGGCTTCTCTTGATGATGTCATCCGGCAGACCATGTCCTATCTCCGCGGCAACCGCAAGAACCTGATTGTGGAAACGGAAATCAACGGCACAACAGCGGAATTCTACAATGAGAACGAGAAATCCCATATGGCGGATGTCCGGGATCTGTTTGTTTTCTGCATCACGCTCCGCTCTCTGTCGGTCCTGACCTGTCTCGCCATCGCCGGGCTCCTGACCGTACTTCTCGGGGCAAGGCAGGCAGTCTTCCATCTCTGCCGCGGCTATACCCGGGTCTGTGCGCTGATTCTGGCTGTTTCGGCAGCAGTCGGCCTCTGTGCGGTGATTAACTTTGACAAGGCTTTTTCCACGTTCCATGAGATTTTTTTCAGCCAGGGAAACTGGATGTTTGACCCGCGTGAGAGCCGTATGATTGATATGCTGCCGGAGGCATTTTTCAGCGATACCGCACTTTATGTTTTCCTTCTGTTCCTTGCCGCCGTGCTGCTTCTCCTCCTGCCGGCCGTACTCCGTACCCGCCGCAGGCTCCCGTAATACCATTCGGCCAGACTGGCGCCGTACACACCATATTTTTAAAATCAGTTAAGAAGGACCTTCCAATATGAATGAAAACGAAATGAATGCTTCTCAGCGCAGAGCGATTCTCGTCGGTGCGCGCAGATATGACAATACTTCTTTTGATGTCAGCATGCAGGAGCTCCGCGGGCTTGCAGAGGCGATGAATCTTTCCGTCGTCTCTGAGGTCATCCAGAATGTGATTTCCGAGGATTCCGCGACCTATATCGGTTCCGGCAAGGTTGAGGAAATCAAGGGCATGCTTTTTACACTGGATGCAGACCTGGTGATCTTCAACAATACGCTTACACCATCGCAGCTTTCCAACCTCTCCCATGACCTGGAGACCGAGGTGCTCGACCGCACCAACCTCATTCTGAATATCTTCGGAGAGCGTGCACGGACGAGGGAAGCACGCATGCAGGTGGATTACGCCAAGCTGAAGTACATGCTGCCGCGTCTCAGCGGCCTCCGGCAGAATCTCTCCCGGCAGGGCGGCACCGGCGGTTCCATGTCCAACAAGGGCTCCGGAGAAACACAAATCGAGCTCGACAGACGGCACATCGAGAAACAGATGGCAGAGCTCCGCAGAGGTCTCGAGGACCTCGAGACCAGCCGCGCCACACAGCGGAAAAAGCGGGAAAACTCCGGTCTCCCGCTCGTTGCTCTCGTCGGCTATACCAATGCCGGCAAGTCTACCATGATGAACCAGATGATCGACACCTTCTGCCCGGACGAAGAAAAGAAGGTGTTTGTCAAGAACATGCTTTTTGCCACGCTGGACACAACGGTCCGTAAAATCACGCCGGAGGGCAGGAAGGACTTCCTTCTCTCTGATACAGTCGGCTTCATCAATGATCTCCCGCATGATCTCGTCAAAGCCTTCCGTTCCACACTTGAGGAAGCGCTGTATTCGGATCTCATTCTGGAAATCATCGACGCATCCGATCCCAACTATCAGATGCACATGGAAGTGACCGGCAGAACCTTAAAGGAGCTGGGTGCCGGTCACATTCCGATTATCTATGTTATGAACAAGGCAGACCGCACACTGCCGGAAATTCCGCTCATCCATGACGATACGATCTACCTTTCCGCCAAAAGCGGCGCCGGACTCCCCGAGCTCCTGGATATGATTGAACAGAAGCTCTATTCCGGCTATTTTACCTGCGAAATGCTTCTGCCGTATACAGACGGCGCCGTAGAAAATGTCCTGCGCGAGAATGCGCAGATCATTGATTCCAAATACCGCGATGACGGCATCTACCTGAAGCTCAGCCTGAGCCATGAGCTCCTGCAGCGCTACAAGAAATACGTAATGCTCTGATGTGCATCAGGATTCCCGCAGCCGGAATGGCTCAACCTCCCGCACGACATCCATGACAGAGCCGTCGCGGGCTTCTATGATTCCGACCACACGGTCCTTAAACTTCACTTCCTCAGGAACTCCGGTGATGGCGTATGCCGTATCCCGGAGTTTTTCTATGGTCGTAAGCGGCAGTGCCGAATGCCGGAACGCCGCAAGGAGATCCTCCCGCCGCGGGTTGATCGCAATACCGTAATCCGTCACCAGCACATCAACATCCTCACCCGGCGTAACTGCCGTAATCACCCGGTCCACAACCGTCGGAATCCGGCTCCGGATCAGCGGTGCCACAATAATTGTACATTTGCTGCCTGCCGCCGTGTCCGGATGTCCGCCCGGTGCGCCGCGCAGCACGCCGTCTGAGCCGGTCGTGACATTCACATTGAAATCCGTATCAATTTCCAGTGCACCCAGGATGACAAAATCCAGTTTATTTACAAAAGCGCCCTTGTTCCCCGGATCCGCATACTCCGACGTGGATATCTCAAAATGCCGCGGATCCTCCTGGATAGACCGGATGGAAGCGGCATCAAAGCACTGTGCATCCACGATTGTCCGGACAAGCCCCTCCTCCAGAAGCTCGCACATCGGCTGTGTGATGCCGCCGATTGCAAAGCTCATCCGTATATTCCGCTCGATGAGGTACGGACGCAGGAAACGGTTTACTGCCAGCGCAGCACCGCCTCCTCCGGTCTGGAAAGAAAATCCGTCCTTGAAATACGGCGATTCTGCCATTACCCTGGCGCAGTATTCCGCCATCATCAGCTCCCGGACATCCTGCGTCATCCGGATGACATTCGAGGCAATCCTGCCGGGATTTCCGATTTCATCCACAACACAGACATAATCCACATTCGTCATGGAAATAGACGGCGGGACATTGGGGAACGGCACCAGTGTATCTGTGATGGCAACCACATGATCCGCATACTGCGCATCTATCATTGAGTAGGACAGCACACCGCAGTCGCTCTTGCCGCCGACACCGCGCAGATTTCCGTATTCGTCTGCCGTCGGCGCACCGATAAACGCTATGTCGATGTGGACATCCCCTTCCTCGATTGCTCTCACTCTGCCGCCGTGCGAACGTATAATCGCCGGTGTTTTAAGCTCCCCGTGGGAAATTGCCTCG
>CAZPEW010000087.1:7986-8907 GCA_964585695.1 uncultured Lachnospiraceae bacterium | reverse complement strand
AATGTCTCGTAAATTGCATCCACAAAAAAATGGCAATAATATATTCGAATTCTCTGATCTCCATTATACAGATTCCTCCTGTGATTATCATAGCCATCGATTTAATCGATAGCAAGTATGAATTTATTTACACTTCACAGATGGAAGAAACGGAATATACTGAAACTGTAAAGAGAATCCGCAGGAACAGCAGAAATACTTTATGAGCCATGCAGGAGGCAATCAATATGGGAGAAATATCTTTGAAGGGTATCTGCGATATGCATGTCCACACAAGTCCTGACCTGAGACAGCGGACTTATGATGACTTTGCCCTGACGGATGCGGCGGTGCGTGTCGGCGCGAGAGCCATTGTGATCAAATCCCATCTGGGTTTTACCGTAAACAGGGCCTGCCTCTGCAATCTGTACAATCAGCGCATGCATCCGGCGAATGATTTCACGATGTACGGAGGTGCGGTACTGAACAGTGTGATCGGCGGCATCAATCCGTATGCGGCGGACAGAGCCCTGCGGCTGGGCGGCAAGGTGATCTGGCTTCCGACGCAGTCGGCGGAGAACCATATGGCAAAGCTCGGCGGAAATCCCGGAGAGGCTGTACCGGTCGTAAGGGACGGCAAGGTGGTTCCTGAGCTCCTGAGTGTGTTTTCTCTGATCAAAGATCATGATGCGGTGCTGGGGACAGGACATATTTCACCGGCTGAAGCAAGGATTGCTGTAGAAGCCGCAAGAGATGCCGGCGTAAAAAAAATAGTCATCACACATCCGGAATGGTGGCTCATAGGCATGAGCACGGAGGAACAGCTCCGACTGGTCAGGGATTATGATGTCATACTTGAACGGTGCTATGCGCAGAATATGGGAAACGGCGTTTACCGGAGCAATCTGCAGGACAACCTGGAAATCATCCGGGAAGCGGGCT
>CAZPEW010000087.1:553-7976 GCA_964585695.1 uncultured Lachnospiraceae bacterium | reverse complement strand
CATGTGATGGCAGATACGGACGGGGGACAGACAGAGAATCCCCGCTGGGAGAATGCACTTTATGAATATGTGCAGTACCTCACGGAGCATGGCATCTCTGCGGATGCGGTTTATTATATGACAAGAACTATTCCATACAGACTGCTGGGCATTGATTCCGGAAGGAACGGCACTGCATCTGGACAAAAAGATTCTGAGGAGGTCTGAGGATGATTAAACTGTATGACGGCGGTGTGTATCTCGTAAACGGAACAGAGCTTGTGCCGGAGCAGGAAACGGAAAAGCTTGCTGCTCTCTGCGGAGAGGCAGTGCAGGCGGAGGGGCCGGCCGTTTTAAAGGAAAAAGCAAAGCAGGGCACAATGTCCTGGCATATTCTTGAAGCACACAATACTGCAGAGGATATGGAGCATCTGAAGCTCCGCTTTGATGCAATGGCATCCCATGACATTACCTATGTCGGGATTATCCAGACGGCAAGAGCCTCCGGCATGGAAAAATTTCCGCTGCCGTATGTACTTACCTGCTGCCACAATTCGCTCTGTGCAGTCGGCGGCACGATCAATGATGATGATCATCTTTTCGGCCTGTCTGCAGCAGAGAAATACGGCGGCATCTATGTTCCGCCGCATATCGCGGTCATCCACCAGTACATGCGCGAGAATTTTGCGGGCTGCGGAAAAATGATCCTCGGATCGGATTCCCACACCCGGTACGGTGCGCTCGGCACCATGGCTGTCGGCGAGGGAGGCGGAGAGCTTGTAAAGCAGCTTCTCCGGGACACCTATGATGTGAAGTATCCGGGCATCGTTGCCATTTATCTGACCGGGAAGCCGCAGCCGTTTGTCGGACCGCAGGATATCGCACTCGCCATCATTCGCGCAGTCTATAAAAAAGGCTATGTAAAGAACAAGGTCATGGAGTTTGTAGGGCCGGGCGTTTCTTCCATGACAACAGATTACCGGAACGGTGTGGACGTCATGACGACAGAAACCACCTGTCTTTCCTCGATCTGGAGAACCGATGATGACACCCGGAGATATCTGGAAATGCACAATCGCGGCGGGGAGTACAAGGAGCAGAATCCGGATGCACTTGCCTACTACGACGGCTGTGTCTGTGTGGACCTTTCCGCCGTGCGCCCGATGATCGCGCTGCCGTTCCATCCTTCGAATGCCTTTGAAATCAGCGAACTGTATGACAATCTTACGGATATCCTCCGCGAAACAGAGGAAGCCGCGGAAAAGATTGCAGAGGGCCGGGCGCATTTCACACTGCTTGACAAGATCGCGCCGGACGGCAGACTCCGTGTGCAGCAGGGCGTTATTGCAGGATGCGCAGGCGGCAATTATACGAATGTCGTTGAAGCGGCCCATGCGCTGAAGGGCAGGAATATCGGAGCGGGTGAATTCTATCTTTCCGTATATCCGTCCTCGCAGCCGGTATTCACCTGTCTGGACCGGCAGGGCATGCTTGCAGATCTGATGGATGCGGGGGCTGTCATCCGCACTGCGTTCTGCGGACCATGCTTTGGCGCGGGAGATACGCCGGCCAACAATACACTGTCCATCCGTCATACGACCCGGAATTTCCCGAACCGCGAGGGCTCCAGGCCGGGACAGGGACAGATGGCTGCAGTGGCCCTGATGGATGCGCGTTCCATCGCGGCAACGGCGGCAAACGGCGGCCTGCTCACTTCTGCAGAGACAATGGACTGCTGGGGAGAGGTGCCGGAATACCGTTATGATGACAAGTCTTACAGGGCACGTGTATACAACGGCTGGCAGAAGGCTGAAACAGAAAAAGAACTCCGTTTCGGTCCGAATATCAAGGACTGGCCGGAGATGGAGGCGCTTGCCGACAATATCCTTCTCAGGGTTTCCTCCAAGATCCTCGATGAGGTGACGACAACCGATGAACTGATTCCGTCCGGCGAGACCTCCTCCTACCGTTCCAATCCGCTCGGACTTGCGGAGTTTACGCTCTCCCGGCGGGATCCGGCATATGTAGGCAGAGCCAAGGAAGTGCAGAAGCTTGAGAGGGAGAGACTGGCCGGCAGGACGGCACCGGAAATTGCAGAGATCTTTGCGGTTCTCCGGACAATCCCCGGTTTAGAGCATGCGGCAGCGGAAACTACAGAAATCGGTTCTGTCATCTATGCAAACAGGCCGGGAGACGGCTCTGCGAGAGAGCAGGCGGCCTCCTGTCAGAGAGTGCTTGGCGGACTTGCCAATATCACGCAGGACTATGCAACCAAACGCTATCGCAGCAACTGCATGAACTGGGGTATGCTCCCGTTCCATTTAAAAGGCGAGCCTGCGGATTTTGAGGTGAATGACTATATTTATGTACCGGGGATCCGCCGTGCACTGGACGGAGATCTCAGGAATATTCCGGCCTATGCGGTCCGGAACGGGAAAGCCGCAGCCATTACGCTTTACATCCAGGATATGACAAAGGAAGAGCGCGCAATCGTCAAGGCAGGCTGTCTCATCAACTACAACAGAAACAGATAATCCCTGCCGGTTCTGCAGATATGGCGGGAAAAGTCCTTAACAGCCGGAGCTCATAGGTGTGACCTATGAGCTCTATTATTTATTTGGTATTTTACTATGATGCAAAAACGATATATTATGAAAATATCACAAAATTCATATGCGCATTATTTCGTTCCTAGTCTATAATAACGGTAAGCAGAGAGATAAAGTTGATAGAACTGCCGTGAAGGTGAACAATGCATCATGAAGCTTGCGGAATTTGACATTCCGCCATCAAGGAGGGGAAACTATGGATATTAAGAAACCTGCCGTTGCGGGCACGATGGAATCCAGTGACTGCCAGGTTACTGTAGAGCCGGGAAATGGAAAGATTGACTTTTCACTCGACAGCGCAGTAGCACATCAGTTCGGAAACCAGATTCGTAAGGTCACAATGGAAACTCTGGAGAGCCTGGGCATTGATAATGTCAGGATCTCAATTGTTGACAAGGGTGCACTTGACTGTACAATCAAGGCACGCATTGAGGGTGCTGTTTTCCGGTCAGTTGACCAGTACAGAAATCTGCCATGGGGAGGTGCAATCAGATGATCAGCAATCCAAACAAGAAAAGATTAAGAAGATCCATGATGTTCCTGAATGCACAGAAGCCGTCTCTGATCAAGGATCCGTATATTTACAAGGCAGATTCCCTGATGCTCGACCTTGAGGATGCAGTAGCAGCTACTGCAAAGGATACAGCGAGATTCTCTCTGTATCATGCATTAAGAACAATTGACTACAGAGGCAGTGAGCGTGTTGTACGTATCAACGGTCTTGACACGGATCTCTGGGAAGAGGACATCCGCTGCTGCGTAGCAGGCGGCTGTGATGTAATCCGTATTCCAAAGACGGAAACAGCAGATATGGTACGTGCTGTCGAGGAGAAGGTAGTGGCAGCAGAGACCGAGTTCAACAGAGAGCCGGGCAGCACACTGATCATGGCAGCTCTGGAATCTGCAAGAGGTGTTATGAATGCCTATGAGGTCTGCACATCATCTGAGCGTATGATCGGTATCGCCCTCTCCGGCGGCGACTATACCAAGGACCTGCAGACAAGAATCACAGGTACCGGCGTCGAGCTGATGGGTGCCCGTCAGAATATGATTATCGCAGCCCGTGCAGCAGGTGTGCAGTGCTTTGATACCGTATGGACCAACCTGGATGATATGGACGGATTCAAGAAGGATGTCGAGACCATCCATATGATGGGCTTTGACGGCAAGTCCTGTATCAACCCTCGTCAGATTGATGTTGTACATAAGATCTTTACCCCGACAGAAAAGGAAATTATCTTTGCGGAAAAGGTTATCAGAGAAATCGATGAAAAGAAGGCACAGGGTATCGGCGTATTTACCGTTGACGGCAAGATGATTGATATCGCTTTCTATGACGGCGCAAAGAGAAACATCATGCTTGCAAAGGCAGCAGGAATCTATAAGGGGGATCTTTAATTATGATAAATGCAGTTGGCAGGGATATACCTGAAGATATCTTAAAGTTAACAGGAAAAGAAGTATTCCAGGGCACGCATCATTTTGACGGCTATGAGTTCAAGAAGGCCGGCCCTAAGGTTAAATGTGTTATCAATTCCAATGGCTCCAAGCTGGTAGATTCCATCCATGATGCACTTGTAAAGTGCGGTATCAAGGATGGCATGACCCTCGGCTTCCACCATCATTTCCGCAACGGCGACAAGGTAGCCAACATGGTCATCGAGGAATGCCATAAGATGGGTATCAAGGATCTGACGATCGCAGCATCTTCACTCGGCGGACAGAATGATCCGATCGTTCCTTACATTGAGGACGGCACGATTACAAACATCCAGTCATCCGGTGTAAGAGGCGGCATCGGCAAAGCAATTTCAGAGGGCAAGTTAAGGGGACTCGCAATCATGCGTTCTCACGGCGCACGTGTAAGAGCCATCGAGACCGGCGAATGTCATATTGATATTGCTTTCATCGGCGCACCGACAGCAGATGAGTACGGCAATCTGAATGCCAATGGCGGCAAGGCAGACTGCGGTGTTCTTTCCTACTCTGCAGTAGACGCCCAGATGGCAGACAAGGTTGTTGCTGTTACGGACTGTCTGGTACCGTTCCCGAATCTTCCTGCACAGATCACACAGACTTATGTGGATTATGTTGTAGTTGTAGACCAGATCGGCGACCCTACAAAGATTGCCACCGGTGCAGCAAAGCCTACAACCGATCAGCGTAAGCTGATGATGGCGCAGTACTGCACAGACTTTGTTGTAAACACACCGTACTTCAAGGAGGGCTTCTCCTATCAGACCGGTGTCGGCGGTGCTTCCATTGCTTCCACAATTTCTCTTGCAAAGGTTATGAGAGAACGCAATATCCATATGAGCTTCGGCGTCGGCGGTATTACAAAGCCGATGTGCGATCTCCTGGATGAGGGTCTCTGCAAGACACTGGTAGATACCCAGGACTTTGACCAGGATGCGATCAGAAACGTTACTTCCAATCCGAGACATTTCTATATTACTGCCGGCGAGTATGCGGATCCTTTCAACAAGGGCGCTTATGTCAACAAACTTGACTTTGTCATCCTTGCAGCACTTGAGGTGGATACACACTTCAACTGCAACGTTGTGGTAGGTTCTGACGGATATATCACAGGCGCGCAGGGCGGTCATCCGGATACAGCGGCAGGTGCCAAGTGCACGATTATCATTGCACCGATCATGCAGGGCAGAATTCCTACTGTATGTACAGACTGTACAACGGTTACCACACCGGGCGAGGATGTTGATGTTGTCATCACGGATTACGGCATTGCCATCAATCCTAAGAGACAGGACCTGATCGAAGCAACAAAGAATTCCGGACTTCCGTTCAAGACCATCGAGGAACTCCGCGATATCGCTTATTCCATCACAGGAGCACCGGAAAAGGTTCAGTTCGGCGACCGTGTAGTCGGCATCATCGAGGCACGTGACGGCTCCATCATGGATGTAGTACGTGAAATCAAGCCTTTTGAATACAAGGACTGATCTTTAATACCGATACAGGGGTTATGAGTATAAGATATATTTTTTTGCGGGGAGAGTTTTAAGAGGGCGGCAGCTGCAGCAGAACCATTTATTGATTTGCTGCGGCTGCCGTTCTGCTGTTATCGGATATGCCGGACGGAAAACAGGTCCGGCGGCAGGATGTTTTAAAGGGGGACCGATGAGCCGGCAGTATGCAAAAATAAATCTGGATGCAGTGGAATCCGCTGTCAGAGCTTCTCTTATGGAAGAGGTAAGAACCACGCCCAAGCCTGGTCTTGTAGACCTCCATGACAATGGCGCGCACAAGGACATGAATGCCGGTACTTTTGAGAGGAGTACGGCAGCTGTTGCACCGTTTCTGCGGGAGATGTTCTCGGCAGGACTGGACGGTGCAGAAACGAGACAGCCGGAGGAAACCTTCCTGGAAATCCGCAGAATCGGAATGGAAGCGGAACGTGCAATGTTTCTTGCAACAGATCATGTCAACACGCACAAGGGTATGATTTTTACAATGGGAACCGTGCTTGCGGCTGCAGGCAGAGTGATCGGTGCGGGGACCGTGTGTGCCGGCGGATCTGAACCGGGCGCGGCGGAAGCATTCGCGGAGGCAGTGCTGCGGACAGCCGGAGAGATGACGCGGGATGTGCTTGCGGCGGAATTTGAAAATATGAAAAACAAGGTGCCGGAGACGCAAGGTGAGAAGCTGTTTCACGCAACCCGCGAGCGCGGTAACCGCGGACAGGCAGCACCCGGCATTCCGATCCTGCGGGATACTGCATTTCCGGCACTGCTTAAATATCGTGTGCATTTCAGCCGCGGAGAGGCGGAGGAACTGGGGTACGATCTTTTTACGGGAGAGGGCTGCCAGCTGGACAGCCGTTTTATAAACAGCGGGAACATCAATGTGCTGCTTTCTGTTATGGCAGTACTGGATGATACGAATGTTCTTACGAGGAGCAATGCGGAAACCATGCACTGGCTGCAGGGCGAGGCGGCTGCAGTCTTACGGCGGGGCGGGGCTTTTACAAAGGCCGGGCTCAGGAGCGTGACGGCTCTGAATGACAGCTGTATACGGCGGAATATCAGTCCGGGGGGCGCTGCGGACATCCTTGCGGTTGCGCTGCTTCTGGAGAAGCTGACAGGAGGGGTATTTCTGCAGGGTTGACGCTGTTTCGGAAGCATTTGCCAGGAGGGGATATTCTGTCAGGGCGGTCTGCTGTTTCGGAAACATTTGTCAGGAGGGGGGCATTCCTTCAGGGTTCGCTCGCTGCTTCTGCGTAGCGCGCATGTTTCATGCTAGGGACGGAACTGCGGTCTCCGGAGCTGCCGCAGTTCAGCGCATGAAATCATTTGCTGACGCAGAAGGCGCTTGCTCAATTCGGAAGTGCCCCCTCCTTTCGTCTGCTTCCGATGCGGCAGGGACTGCTGCGAGGGAAAGGCGGCTGGCGGCAGATTGTGATTCCGGTGGAGCGTGGATTGCTGTTTCGGAAGCATTGTCAGGAGAGGGGGCTGTTTAGTAGTGTTTTACTTCTGTTTCATTCTGGATGCGGGCGATGATGGGGGATGCTTCCGGACTGTTGAAGTAGGTGAGTGTGCTTTCGGGGACGAGGTCTGCGAGGAGCTCCGGGCGGCCGTCTTTCAGGGCCTGGCGTACGGTGGAGGCGCTGATGGCTTTGCCGTTTGTTTCTTTCCGGGGGATGATCCGGCAGGCGATATTGTGCCGGGGGAGTTCGTCGGACATGATTCTGTTATAGAGAGATGTTACGATGCTGGTTGGTTCGTCTCCGACATAGCGGGTGCTGATGCCGAGTGATTTATCACTTACCGCAAAGATCAGGAGGTCGAGCCGGGCATGGCTTTCGATGACGTCTG
>CAZPEW010000087.1:0-543 GCA_964585695.1 uncultured Lachnospiraceae bacterium | reverse complement strand
CTTCCGCTGTCATGATAAATGATGTTGTCAAGGTGCGCGGTTCCTTTTCTGACGAGTTCCTTTCGTACTGCGAATGGAATCAGGCTCCGGTCTTCGCTTACGATGAAAAGATGGACGAGGTCTGATTCACGGGAGGCGGTTTCTGCAAGGTACTGGTGTCCTAATGTAAACGGGTTTGCATTCATAACGAGCGCGGAGATCTTGTTTTTTCTGATGCTGTCTGCGGGAACTCCGGCGGGCCGGGTATTTGAAAAATTTGCAGCACCAGAGCTATCTGCGGTATCTGCAGCGGATTCCGGCTTGGCGGACTGCTGGTTTTCTGCGTGCGAAGCTTTGTATTCCGCGGTTTCTTTCTGCAGTGCTGCCAGGTAATTCCGGAAGCCGTCTTTTCTGTTTTCCATAAAGACGATCTGGCCTTCAACGCGTGCGATTTCGGAGAAGCCGAGGTTTGCAAAAAACTTGGCGGAGGAGCATTTTGTGTACAGGAAAAGATGGAAATTTCCGCGGGCAAACTGGTAGTCAATCAGGTGGGAGACTATGTCA
>CAZPEW010000086.1:0-8985 GCA_964585695.1 uncultured Lachnospiraceae bacterium | reverse complement strand
GATTTGTATTCGGAAACATCAATCTCATGGGCGGTCTCGGTATGACTGTTGTGCTGATCGGCATTTTTTCTGTCAGCACCATCATTGTTGCACATGCCAAGGGCTTTGATCCGCTTCCGGAGGTAGACACAAAATCCATCAAGGGTCTCGGTATTTCTCTGAAGGAGATCGGAGAGCACGGTGCGAATATTTTAAGATCCTGGGCGATCGGTCTCGGTATCGGCTTCCTGCCGGGCATGGGAGCCGGACTGTCCAATCTGGTAGCCTATGCTGCTGCAAAAAACGGATCCAGGCATCCGGAGACATTCGGAACAGGTAATCCGGACGGTGTGTGGGCATCTGAGACTTCCAACAACGCGGCAATCGGCGGTGCGATGATCCCGATGGCGGCGCTGGGAATTCCGGGAGACTCTGCAACGGCGCTTCTGATCGGTGCGCTGACCATCCACGGGCTGGAAATGGGACCGATGGTATTCCGGAACAGCGGAAATGTAATCTACATGATGTTTGCATCCGTAATGATGTGCGCGCTTCTCTGTCTTCTCCTGCAGGCGCTGGGCATGCGGATTTTCCCGCTTGTGCTCAGGATTCCGTATCATTACATGTATCCGGCGCTCCTGGTGGTATCTTTTGTCAGCGCCTATGTGGATTCCAGCAATATGTACAAGTGCTTCCTGATGCTTGTTTTCGGGCTGGCAGGTGTGCTGATGTCCTATGCAGGGCTTCCGCAGGCACCGCTGATCCTTGCATTTATCCTGGAGCCGACACTGGAGAGCAATATGCTGAAAGCCTTCCAGAATACAGGTACGGCGGCAACTTTCTTTACCAGACCGCTTTCCTGCATATTCATGATTGTCGCCATCATGAGTATTTTCTCACCGATCATACGGATGGCGATTACCAGACTGAAAGGGACCAAAGAAAAGAGCGAGCTGGTTAAGAAGGCAGAGAGTGTAAAGCAGAACGACACCTTTGCAGAATAAAAGGACCTGCATTCTGTATAAACGGGCAGGCCCGGGAGAGGGAATTATGGAAAATAAGGAAAAAGTAAAGAATCCGGCTTCCGCCATGGAGCGGGTCTGCAGGACACCCTGGGAGTCCTGGCTTCCGCCCTTCAGAATCGCACCGCATGTGTATTCTGTTTCGGGGAATGACTGGGTCTGCAGCTACCTCATAGATACAGGTGCAGGGCTGATTTTAATAGACACGGCGATGCATGAAAGCTGCTATCTCCTGCTGGAGAGCATCCGGATGCTGGGTTTTGACTATCATGATATCCGGCTCATCCTGCTGTCGCATGCGCACTGCGATCATATCGGTGCCGCAAGAACCCTGAAGGAGCTGACCGGTGCAAAGCTTTATCTCGGAAAAAGAGATCTGTTTTTCCTCACAGCACGCAGAGATCTGATATTTACGGAAAACTATACCTGCGGCGAATTTATGCCGGATGAATTTTATGATTACAGCGCACCGATCCGTCTTGGAAATACTGCCATCCAGCCGGTTGCAACGCCCGGACATACACCGGGCTGCACTTCCTTCTTTTTTACGGCAGAGGATACGGACGGGAGCCGGTACCGTCTGGGCATGCATGGCGGAATCGGGCTTAATACGCTCTCGAAAGAATTCCTGGAGGAGAACAATCTGCCGGTTACGCTGCAGAAGGAGTTCCTCGGAAATCTGGAAATGCTGGATGAGAAAGAAATTGACATCTGCCTTCCGTCCCATTTCAACCAGGTTCCGGTTATTGAGAAGATTCCTGCGGATCGGAATGATTTTTCGCCGTTTATTGACCATGCGGTATTCCATGAACTGCTGCATAAACGGATGAATATGATTAAAGAGCTGATGTGATCCGGGCCGGAAGGCCGGAACAGAACCATGAAAACTAAATATTTGTATGATTTTAAAATTATTTTTAGTAATTTTTTACAAAACCGGAAGCAAAATTTAAGTTAAATCGCAAATAGCCAAAAAAATAATTTGATATATAATTAACTTTCAGAAAATTTCATATCGGCTATCGTATTATGTATATCCTGAGAGCAGGCTCAGAGTTTCTACCAACTTCCGTAAAAGTTGACTACATAGTATCGGATTTGTGGTCTGCTTTACGGAACCGTAGAAAAAGACCTCACATAGCGCACTTATTACGCACAATGGAGGAAAATGTTTTGAAAAATGCATTGGGATTTACAGACAGGTTTTTTGGAATCACAGAGAGCAAAAGCAGTGTAAGGACAGAGATCCTTGCGGGAATTACAACATTCATTACAATAGCGTACATCCTGATACTGAATCCGCAGATTCTTGCGGATCCGTTTAATATCATGGGGCAGGCAGAAATGGCCGGAAAGATCGCGAATGGTGTCTTCATCGGAACCTGCCTCGGTGCATTCGTCGGTACAATCCTCTGTGCGGTTTATGCCAGGGTTCCGTTTGCACAGGCACCCGGTATGGGACTGAATGCCTTCTTTGCCTATACGGTTGTGCTTGGTATGGGATACACCTACGGAGAAGCGCTGGTTATTGTATTTTTATCCGGTATTTTCTTTATTGTCATTACAGCAATCGGACTCCGTGAGGCAATTATCAAGTCCATTCCGGATGCAATCAAAAATGCGATTACACCGGGCATCGGACTTTTCATTACGATCATCGGACTTAAAAACGCAGGTCTTGTTGTGGCAAACCCAGCGACACTTGTCAGCATGGTAGATTTTGCACAGTGGAGAACAGAGGGTGCGGATATGATACTGATCTGCGGTGCACTCGTTGCCGTAATCGGACTTCTTGTCATGGGTGTCCTGCATGCAAAGCATGTCAAGGGTTCCATCCTGATCGGAATTGTTGTGGCAACCATTGCCGGCATTCCGCTGGGTGTCACACATGTTAACAATCTTGATTTCAATCTCGGCACCAAGTTCAGCGATTTCATGCAGGTATCCTTCATGCATATGGATTTTGCAGGCATCCTCAAGGGCGACAGCATTATCAACTCACTCTTCACCGTATTTATGCTGGTAATCAGCTTCTCTCTTGTAAATATGTTTGACTCCATCGGCACACTGCTCGGAGCTGCAAAGCAGTCCGGCATGGTAGATGAGAACGGTGAAGTAATCCGGATGAAGCAGGCACTGATGTCGGATGCCATTTCCACGGCAGCAGGCGCCATGCTGGGAACTTCTACGGTAACAACCGTTGTTGAGTCCAGCGCAGGAATTGCAGAGGGCGGAAGAACAGGTCTCACCAGTCTTGTAACCTCTATCCTTTTCCTGGCAGCGATTCTGTTTGCACCGATCGTAAATATTGTTCCGGCACAGGCTACGGCACCGGCACTTATCTTTGTCGGCATTCTGATGCTTTCCAATATCAAGGCAGTGGATTTCAGTGATATGACAGATGCGCTTCCTGCATTCTGCACCATCGTATTCATGCCGTTTACCTATTCTATTGCGAATGGCATTGCAGTCGGTCTGATTACATACTGCATCATCAAGATCACAACCGGAAAGAAGAACGAGGTGCAGGGACTTGCCCTGGCGGTTGCCGCAGTATTTATTGTCAGATATGCATTCATGACAATGGGCTGAGCATAAATTTCCGGCACAGGCATCATAATATGGATTTCCGGATATCCGGAAATATCTTTAAAGAGAGCTCCGTCAGGGGCTCTCTTTCTGGTCTTCTGTATACCGCAAAACAGCTGGAAAAAAGAATTGACATCGTATACAATAGAAAAGTATTGTGGCATAAAAATGTCACAGCTTTTCCTGAGGGGAGGAGAGGTGATCCGAAATGGCTGATCGAAAGGCAGTTCTGGTTGTTGATGACGCAGAGCTGAACCGCGTGCTGCTGCGCGGAATACTGGAAAAAGATTATCAGATCATGGAAGCGGAAGACGGCAAGGCTGCTCTTCTGCAGATTAAGCTGCATCGTGATGAAATCTGTGCAGTTCTTCTGGATATCATCATGCCGCATATGGATGGCTTCACCGTGCTTACAAAAATCAAGGAGGAGAATCTCCTTGACAGAATACCGGTTCTATTGATTTCTGCTGATACCTCTGTCGAGTTTGAACGTACCGGCTATCTGAACGGCGCCTTTGATTTTATCCATAAACCGTTTGACAATGCGATTGTCAAGGCAAGAGTGGACAGAGCGGTTGAGCTGTACAACAGCAAAAACAGGCTGGAGGGTGTGGTTGACCAGCAGACCTCAACGCTCCGCAGGCAGATCACACAGCTCAAGAAACAGGATGAACGGCTCAGACAGATCAACAGTGATATCCTGGAAATCATGTCATCCGTTGTGGAGTTCCGTGATGTGGAGTCCGGACAGCATATCAAGAGAATCAAAAGCTATACAAGGGAAATCGCCAAGGCGGTGATGGAAAATTATCCGGAGTACGGGCTCATGCCGCTGGATGTGGACCATATTTCAGCTGCCTCTGCGCTGCACGATATCGGCAAGATTGCCATTCCGGACAGTATACTCTTGAAGCCGGGCAAGCTCACGCCGGAGGAATTCGAGCAGATGAAGCAGCACACGGTCAAAGGTGCGGAGATCGTCAGAGAGCTTGCACAGGTGCAGGATCCCGAGATGCACAGACTGAGCATGGAAATCTGCAGACATCATCATGAGAAATATGACGGAAACGGTTATCCGGACGGACTGAAGGGCGACGAAATCCCGATTGAGGCGCAGATTGTGGCACTTGCAGATGTCTACGACGCGCTGACAAGCCCGCGGGTATATAAACCGCCTTATTCCTGTGCGGAGGCCTACAAGATGATCCGGTCAGGCGAATGCGGAAGCTTCTCCCGGAAGATGCTGCATTGTCTTGCGATCTGCAGAACGGAAATGGAAAAAATACATAGTTTCTTTGAAACAGAAGAAAGAGCACAGCAGGAACCGGTATAAGATACCGGTTCCTTTTTTGCGGAGAAAAATTTTGCTGCGGCACGGCAGTATTCCATTCTGGAATGTGCGGATTAGATAATTTGATTTTATATCCCTGTGCAGAGCGTGTATATTGGAAACAGGACAGGACAGCAGCGAGCCGGAAGGTTTATTAATAAACGGAATGTCCCGATTGAAAAGGAGCACAGGAGCCTTTTCCGGGAATGAATCACTTGACAATACAGGAGGAAAAAATGATGGGAATGCAGGATGATGTTGTCAGAGCAGCAGAGGAAAAATTCAGTGAGCTGATCCGCTCGGAGTTTGAGAGAATCGAGAGAATGAAGGAGGATTCCGAGGTAAAGGATTTCTCAAAGCTGGATCATATTGTAGTAGGGATTCTCCCGGGTGACGGGATCGGACCGATTATCATGAAGCAGGCGCTGCGTGTCGTTCATGAGCTCCTTGAGAAAGAAATCGCTTCCGGCAAGGTGGAGATCAGAGAGATCCCCGGCATGACAATCGAGAGACGTGCGGCAACACTGGAGTCTCTGCCGGAGGATGTATTTGAAGCCTGCAGAAAGTGTGATGTGCTTGTCAAGGGCCCGTTTGTCACGCCGCGTGCAGGAGACGGTTATCCCAATCTCGTCAGTGCAAACAGCCTTTTGCGGAGAGGTCTGCAGCTTTTTGCAGCGGTAAGGCCTGTCAAAATTCCGGAGAAGGGGATTGACTGGACCTTTTTCCGCGAGAATATTGAGGGCGAGTATATCTGGGGCAACAAGGGAATCCAGGTGAATGAGGACCTGGCGGTTGACTTTAAGGTGCAGACAAAACAGGGCAGCCGGAGGATCGGGAGAGCTGCATTTGAGTTTGCAAGAAAGAACGGCAAGAAAAACGTAACGATCGTAACCAAGGCAAATATTGTCAAGCTTGCAGACGGAAATTTTATAAAAGAGATCCGCGAGGTTGGCAGGGAATATCCGGAGATTGAAATCCAGGAGAGACTGGTTGATGCGATGGCTGCAAAAATGCTGGATCCTGAATTCAATGCGGGCATAGAGGTTGTTGTGCTGCCTAATCTCTACGGAGACATTGTTACGGATGTGGCTGCGGAGCATCAGGGCGGTCTCGGCACAGCATGCTCGAGCAATATCGGAAATCAGTATGCTCTGTTTGAGGCTATTCACGGAACAGCTCCGTATCTTATGTCACATAACAGAGGGGATTATGCGGATCCGTGTTCTCTGATCCGTGCTATGGGTGAAATGATGGCGCATATCGGTTTTGGCGACAGGAAAAAGCTGCTGTCGGATGCACTTGACATCTGCACGGTTACAGAGCGCAGGCTTGTTGTAACAACACAGAGGGAGGGTGCATCAGCCGCTGCATTTACGGACTATCTGATTGATACGATCCGCAGACTCGAGAGCTGAAAAGCTGTTTCCGGCTGTGCGCAGTCCGGATATATATGTTTATGGCAGGTCATATGTACGTGCGTGCATTTGACCTGCTTTTTTTATGCATCTCTGTCTGCCGGTCTTAACAGAATCTTTATACGCCATTAACGAAATTAACACCGATTTAATATTGCGTGTGGCATGATTCAGATACAGCACAGAGTTGCTGTTACGACAGATCCGGAGAGGAATTTTCCTCTTCGGTCATAATTTTTTAGGGGTATTTAAAGAAACTATGGGATATTTAAACACAAAATTTCATTTGACGACCTTCCAGATCATTCTGCTGGGATTTGCCGGAACCATCCTGATCGGAAGTCTCCTCCTGATGACGCCGCTTGCGTCGCGCTCCGGAGAGGTGACGCCCTTCCTGGATACATTGTTTACGGCAACCTCCGCAGTATGCGTAACCGGTCTGATTGTAAAGGATACAGCGACATACTGGACCTTTTTCGGTCAGGCGGTCATCATCATACTGATCCAGATCGGCGGCATGGGCTTTATTACACTGGCGATCACCTTCTCCAGGCTGACCGGCAAAAAGATCGGTCTGGTACAGCGGAGTGCCATGCAGGAAGCCATTTCCGCACCGCAGGTCGGCGGTATGGTAAGGCTTACCAGCTTCATTGTCAGTATGACCTTTTTGTTTGAGGGTCTGGGCGCGCTGGCAATGTTCCCGGTTTTTGCAGGAGACTTCGGCTGGAAAAAGGGAATCTGGCTTTCCGTGTTCCATTCGATTTCAGCCTTCTGCAATGCCGGCTTTGATCTGATGGGTACGCGGGCGCCGTTCTCTTCACTGGTTTCCTATCAGTCCAATGCGGATATCAATATTACAATCATGCTTCTGATTGTAACAGGCGGTATCGGTTTCCTGACCTGGAATGATATCAAAAATCACGGACTGCGGTTTAAGGAGTACAGAACACAGAGCAAGACGATTCTTGTTACAACAGCTTTCCTTATCATTATTCCGGCAGTTGTCTTTTACTTTATGGAATTCAGGGATCTGCCGCTCGGAACGAGAATCCTGAGTTCTTTCTTCCAGTCGGTCACACCGAGGACAGCCGGTTTCAATACGGCGGATTACAGCAAATTCTCGGATGACGGTATTGCACTTACGATTGTCCTGATGCTGATCGGCGGTTCTCCGGGATCTACTGCCGGCGGTATGAAAACGACCACCATTGCAGTGCTCCTTGCCACCATGCTCTCGGTATTCAAGAGGCAGCCGAGTGCAGCAATGTTCCGCCGCAGGATTGCGGATGAGAGCATTCGCAATGCCATGACGATTTTTGTCATGTATGTGACGCTGTTCCTGCTCGGCGGCATGATTATCAGTCATGTGGAGCAGCTTCCGCTGCAGTCCTGTCTTTTTGAGACAGCCTCGGCAGTCGGTACGGTAGGTCTGACACTGGGGCTTACGGCCCATCTGCAGGCAGTATCCAAGGTCATTCTGATTCTTCTGATGTATTTCGGCAGAGTCGGCGGACTGACGATGATTTTTGCGGCAGTTGCAAGGAAAGACCACGGGAATGCAAAACTTCCGATGGATAAGATCACGGTCGGCTGAAAAAGAACCGTGCGGGTTCTTTCATTTGAAACAGATAAAAACACAATGAGGTGATGAATATGAAAACAATACTGGTAATCGGATTGGGAAGATTCGGCAGACATGTGGTTATGAAGCTGCATGAGCTGGGACATGAGGTTATGGCAATAGACCAGGACGAGGAGAGGGTCAATCAGGTTATGTCCTATGCGACAAGCAGTCTGATCGGCGATACCACCAACGAGGAGTTTATTCAGTCCATCGGTGTAGGCAATTTTGATGTCTGCATCGTTGCCATCGGGGATAATTTCCAGAGTTCTCTGGAAACCACGTCTCTCCTCCGCGAGAACGGTGCAAAGCTGGTTGTATCCAGAGCGGCACGTGATGTGCAGGCAAAATTCCTCCTCCGGAACGGTGCGGACCGCATCGTATACCCGGAGAAGCAGGTTGCGAACTGGACAGCGATCCGCTACAGCTCCGACCATATTTTTGACTATATAGAGCTTGCGGGCGACTACTCTGTATTTGAGATTTCCATTCCCAAAGACTGGCTCGGCAAGACGGTCGGCGAGCTGGAAATCCGCAAGAAGTTTAACATCAATATCATGGCATTAAAGGAAAATAATAATCTGACAATGAATATTTCCGCGGAGACAGTTCTGACGCCGGGGAATACGATGCTTGTGCTTGGGCGGAACAGGGATATACAGAAATGTTTCCACCTGTAAGCGGAAAGGCTTTATTATGAGGGAGGTTATCATGGCTTTGGGATTATTGCTGGGACTTTCCATCGTATCTTATATGATATTTCAGTTTATTGATGACTTTACGGCATTAAGATCCGGAAGGGAAATCAGACACCATGGTTTTTTTAAGGAGATTATCCGTGCTATAATGAATAAAACCTGAAAAAAAGGCGGTTCATCATGGCGGATACAACGGTAAAAGAAAACAGAGGTGCAGAAAAAAGGAGCACGCGCAGGAAGCATATTCTGGTCTGCCTTTCTTCTGCACCCAGCAACGAGCGTGTAATCCATATCGCAGCGGAAATGGCGGAAAGTGAGCATGCAGAGCTGA
>CAZPEW010000085.1:5261-8998 GCA_964585695.1 uncultured Lachnospiraceae bacterium | reverse complement strand
TAATTCTGAATAACCGTTCTTTCCTCTTTGCACCACCTCCGGAAATTTACCTGAAGGCAATATACACAGTGGAATAGCCACTGTAGTCATCGGGGATCCTACTATAGTCCAACTAACAGTCAACAAAGGAGATTCACCCCTTTTTACACCTTGCACCAACACCGTACACGCTGATTGATATCTTGGAATGACGTCTCGAAAAGGACCTATTTTAGGAGTTGAATCATCAGCAGGCATATAATCATATAAATTCATTTTTGTGAGTCCATGAGTCAGATTGCGAGGAATATTCCTCAACATATAATCATAGTCAATCTTTCCGGAAAAGGCAGCACGAAGCATAAAATCGGAAATAGCCAGATAACGTTCCGTACCCTTACTTCTTTCTGGAACTCCTGTATAAGAAAAATTGGTGCGAATAAGATATCCGTTGGGTGCTACTTTAGGATCATTGGTATCAAATTTTACATAACCCTTGTTGTCCGTTTCATAATAGGCACAACCTCCCTGAGCATCCATTACTCCATAGTTTGCGCTCGTGTTCAACGGTTTAGGCATAGTATCAAGCATATTCTCAAAATCCTTGAGAGTGGCGCAGATTTCCAAGGCCCGCCTCATGATAACCCCTTCATTACTTCCATTCAACTCACTTTCTTTATTCAGATTATAGGATAGAGTATTCATAATGGCAAAGCCTACCTCATTATGACCTGCCCAAATATCTCTCGGTGCCAAGTCCTTTGCCGCTGCTATGCCAATATATTTGTATTTTTCACCTTGGACCACAGTCATTAGATTGTCTGTGTTACCTGTATCTCTGTTCTTGAACATGATGGGGCGTCCATCTTTAGTTGCTTTACCTGAAACCATGACAGATGTGCAACTCCAACCTTGCTCCGCTGTCAACAAAAAAGCAAATACTGCTACTGTGAAGAAGAATATTCTTCCAACTAAACTTTTTTTCATAAAAGACCTCCTTTACATTGATATACAAACACCAATAAGACATAATAATTGCATTTATATTTGCATTTTATTATATATAAATGCAAATATATAGAATATTTTTTACAAAAATAAGTAAATTTCAAACAAAATGATTTTTAGCTTTTAAAAATAACTATATTTAATTTATTAATACTTTTTAGTATTGTTTAAATAGTTTCGATTTCTTCTTTCATTATTTCAAATTCCACCTGCCTGAAACTATATACCCACAAAATGAACATCTCCCGCCACGGATGTGATTTTCCTGCACTTCATATCCTCTTCGGCGAACAAGTAGTTTATGACAGACAGGACATAAGGTATTTTCGCCTTCCATTTCTTCGGCATTGCCTATATAAACATATTGCAGACCTTCTGATTTAGCAATATCGCGTGCAGTCAGTAGAGATTCCAAAGGTGTAGACTGCAATTGTTCCATTTTGTACATAGGAAAAAAACGGCTGAAATGCAGCGGAAAAGAAGCGAAACCGTTTGCTGCCAACCAACAACACATTTCGCGAATCATTGTAGCATCATCATTTACAGTAGGAATCAGAAGATTGGTAACTTCCAGCCATACTCCGGCATCCTTCAATATATGAAGCGTATCAAGAACAGGTTGCAGACGCCCACCATTCACCTTCATGTAGATCTCGTCGCTGAAAGATTTTAAATCTATGTTGGCAGCATCCAAATAAGGAGCCAGATGACGGATAGGCTCTTTATTAGCATATCCTGCCGAAACCAATATTGTTTTTAATCCTTGTTCATGGGCAAGACGAGCCGTATCATATATATATTCATAATAAGTGAGAGGCTCCGTATAAGTAAAAGCAATGGATGGACATCCTTCTTCCAGACATGTGCTCACAAGCCTATCCGGAGTCATCGAAATAGAATGAACCTCTGCAGAAGATACTTGGGATATCTCCCAATTCTGACAATTCCTGCAACGAAAATTACAGCCTGCCGATGCGACCGACAAGCATTGACTTCCGGGAAGAAAATGCAGCAAAGGCTTCTTCTCCACAGGATCCATATTGAAGGCACAGAGCCTTCCGTAGACTTCTGAGCAGATCAATCCGTCATGATTTACACGTGTGCGGCAAACGCCGTACTGACCTTCAGACAAATTACAATTGTGCGGACATATTACACATTGCGCTCCCTTTTCGGTACGTAGTGAGAAAATACTTTTCATCCTTGTTATTTTTCCTTGAAAACCACGGCTTCATAAGTGTAAAGGTCGGCATCCTTCCAGCCGTCCCAGCCTATTCCGGCTTTATCTCGAGCACAATGTCCCAGAAATTCCTCTTTAGTCCAATCTGTTTCTTCGGCCACTTGCGGCAGAAAAGTACCACTTCGTCCTCCCTTGGATATATAAATGCCTTGCTTGCCTAAAGTGAACTCATCTATACTATGGATGCGCTTCATGGGCGACAGTACCGATATTTCGATGTCCACCCGCGCCAGCTCTCCTTGTTGCAACGGATAGAAACGAGGATCTCCAAAAGCAGCCTCCTTTGCCATTTCTTCAACAACTTGATATAAAGGAATATCACTACCAAAATGCCCTATACATCCCCGAAGCTGTCCACCTTCATTCAAAGTAACGAAAGCTCCGCAATACATTTTCAAGGTCGGAGTCAGTTCAGTCTTATTACAAGCAGACTTCTTTTCCCTGGCAAACTTATTTTTAATAGAGGTGCGCGCGATACTCAGTAACGTGTTTCTTTCCGATTCCGTCAAAGTAAAAGCCTCATCCATCCCAGTTTCCCTAGAGAATACGAAAGAATGATAGCCGACCACCTGTTGATGATCACCGTAAGGAGAATCTCCCGAATTTCTGTACTGAACATGATTGATTCTAATATTCTTATTCCCTTTTATCAAATAGAGCAGAGTAGCGATCGGGCTCTGTCCGCAAGCACTGGTAGCCAAATTGCGAATGCCTTTTTCATCATTTACTGACAGAGCTTCCAGGAACTCATCCAAAGATCCTTTTTCTATAGCATCCCCGGTGCGTTTGTCTACTTCGCAAGCATCTTTATAAGAAGGATAATGGGAAAAGTCACTGCTGATAACAAACAAATTTTTATCATTGAAATACGGTTTCAAAGCTTCTGCAATTTTCTCGATGGTGGCAAGCGTCTGTGAAGCAATAATCACAGGCACTATCGAAGGCATATTCTTTAATTGATAAATGAGAAACGGCAATTGCACTTCCAGACAGTGTTCCTTATCATGGGCAGCGGAATTATAAGAAAAAGCCGAACAATTCTTTATCAACTGATTACACAAGGATGTATCCACTTTCACATTGCCCAAAGGAGTGGCATAAGCCGCAAAACGGTTATTCACCGAGGCTCCGTCCATATATATATGATGGCTGGGACCCAGTAAAAACACATGTTCATACTTTCTTTCAGGAGCAATCCGGGCAAAAGCCGAAGCTGCTACCGCACCCGAAAATACATATCCTGCATGCGGCACAATCACGGCAGCTACGCCGGTTTCTCCCTTTGCATTCTCAAACGGATGAAAATATTCTTTCATCATCTGCATGACAGAATCCTTGTCGGCCGGATAGAAAGAGCCGGCTACAGCCATCGGGCGAACGGAATCCGAGTCGTCCTTGTCCTGTCCGTTGCAGGTACTACACGAAAACAGCGAACTGATTGACATGATAAGTAACAGTTTAGACAAATTCATTTCTAGACAAAAGATGCATTGCCCGTCGACAGTTAATA
>CAZPEW010000085.1:0-5251 GCA_964585695.1 uncultured Lachnospiraceae bacterium | reverse complement strand
CATTTCTACACAGTTAGAAAGAACTTTAGAAAGAACAAAAGAAAGTGACTAGAAATAAAACGCTAAAATCCGTTATAAACCCATGAAATACGGATACCATGGCGAACTGTTGTCCGGATGTGCGGATTATAATGGGGAAGGTCGTATCCATGGTGGTAGCGCCTCCTGCAGTAATCGGTGCCAGAGGTCCGAACCATTTTGCGAAGAGAGGTGCAAAAAGCAAGGTAATGATTTCCCGAATAAGATTGCTCAGCAATGCGATAGTTCCGAGTTCAGCGCCCTTGCATCCGGTAATGAGAACGCTACTCAAAGAATAATAACCCATGCCCGACCCCACAGCCAGACAGTCGGCCAACGAATGGCGTTGCAGCACCAGACCGATGGCCAGACTTCCCAATAGAGTGCCTGTAATGGTAAGGAAAGGAAGCAATGCAAGCCGGGGCGATACGGAGCGAAATTTATGCAGAATCTGAGAATCATTGCCAAGACTGAAGCCCACGCTGAACATCAAAGCCTCCAGTGCATACATGCTGATATCGCTGAGGAGATTACCAAAGGATATCCATTGGAAGAGACCACTCAATACCCCCAATAGAAAAAAACCTACTATGACAGCACCGCCGAATTTGGAGAGTTTGCTTTCTTTCACCTCGGCTTTCGGGGAAACATCTTGTGAAGTTTTCTTTTTGGAAGCCCATTTCCATAGCATCCATGCCAATAGAATGCTCCCTGCCAATGCCGAGCAGGAAATAAGCAGGGCCTCCAGTCCTAAAGTGGGAAGAGATTGCACAATATGCCTGTTCTGCCCCACTTCCACGCCAAGCAAGAACAGAAGCGACCATATCAGCAGAGTGATAATCTGTTGAATCCGACCGAATGGCTTTCGGCGAAACACTACGCCCAATGCCGCGCCGGACAACATGGATAAAAGTATCACAAACATAATTCCGTAGTCTTGAATTTTTCGCAAAAATAACTCTAAATATCATATTAGACAACAAAAAAAGTAATTCCACATCTTATATTTTCTTTCTTTTATGTTTGGAGAATAGAAAATAAATTCTTAAGATTGCAAAATAGAAATCTAAGCGAGCCTATGAAGGACATAAAAAAGATTATTGATTGCCTGCTTCCATCCTATGGTCTTAAAGTGTCGGCAATTGTGATTCTTGGCGTAATAAGCGGCATGGGCATCTTCTTTATGTACCTGCTCAGGGCACAAACTTACCTCACCAATGATCCTGCTTCCTGCATGAACTGCCATGTCATGGCTCCTTACTACGCATCGTGGAACCACAGTTCACACAATCGTGATGCAACTTGCAACGATTGCCATGTTCCTCATAAAAACTTCGTCGGATACTGGTTCTTCAAAGCTACCGATGGAGCTCATCATGTATATAAACTAGTCACCAATCAGGAACGGGATGCAATCATAGCCAGCGACGGCACACGCGAAGTCATCATGGGCAATTGCGTGCGCTGTCATCAACAACTTGTCACGGAAGCCGTGAAGGACGGACGTTCGGATTATATGATGACGAAAGTAGGTGAAGGCAAGGCCTGTTGGGATTGCCACCGCATGACTCCTCACGGACAAACACGCAGTCTCTCTTCCACACCGGGAGCCAATGTGCCTTATCCGCCATCACCCAATCCTGACTGGCTGAATAAATTAATCAGATAAAAAATTTAAAACTGCGATACTATGGGAAAGAAATTAAAAGCTTGGCAAGGATGGCTAATTTACGGCGGCTCGCTCGTTGTTGTTTTTGTATTAGGCCTCATCGTATCCTCCTTGATGGAGAGAAGAGCCGAAGTTGCCAGTATCTTCAACAACCGCCGTGTGAAGATGAGCGGAATCGTACCCCAGAACGAACTTTTCAAAGCCGATTTTCCTCGTGAATACGAGACTTGGAAAGCTACTCAGGACACTTCATTCCAAAGTGAGTTCAATGGAAACAAAGCCAATGATGACCTTGCCACGCATCCTGCCGAAGTCATCTTCTGGGCAGGCTATGCCTTTTCAAAGGAATATACTTCACCCCGCGGACACTACCACGCCATCGAGGACATGCGTGCCACTTTGCGCACCGGTGCCCCCATTACGGAGGACCAGAACGTACAGCCGGGTACTTGCTGGACTTGTAAAAGCCCCGACGTACCTCGCTACATGAAGGAACATGGCATTGCAGAATTCTACAAAACGAAATGGTGCAAGTTGGGAGCAGAAATCGTGAACCCTATCGGATGCTCTGACTGCCACGACCCTGCCGACATGAAACTGCGCATCAGTCGTCCTGCGCTCATTGAGGCATTTCAACGCCAAGGACGCGACGTTACAAAAGCCACACAGCAGGAGATGCGCACCCTCGTATGTGCCCAGTGTCATGTGGAATATTACTTCAAGGGCGACGGCAAGTATCTTACTTTCCCTTGGGACAAAGGCTTCACAGTAGAAAACATCGAACAATACTATGATTCTATAGGCTTCTCTGATTTCACTAACCCTATCAGCCGCACTCCTATTATCAAGGCACAACATCCGGGCTACGAGACTTCCATGATGGGGCCTCACGCACAACACGGTGTTTCCTGTGCCGACTGCCACATGCCTTACAAGAGTGAAGGCGGAATCAAGTACAGTGACCACCAGATTATGAGTCCGCTGGCACATATCGACCGCACTTGTCAGACTTGTCACCGCGAAGATGCCGAGACGTTGAAGAAATACGTCTATGACCGCCAGCGCAAATGCGAAGAAATCCGCAGGGAACTGGAAACAGAGCTTGAGAAAGCCCATCTTGAAGCACAGTTTGCCTGGAACAAAGGAGCCACAGAAGCCGAAATGCAACCCGTGCTGAAATTCATTCGCCAGAGCCAATGGCGTTGGGACTTCGGAGTAGCTTCCCACGGTTCCGCATTCCATGCACCTCAAGAGATGACGCGCATTCTAAGCAATGGTTTGGAACGTGCCATGCAAGCACGTCTTGCCATAGCCAGAGTGGTGGCCAAACATGGATTCACAGGCGAAATCCCATTGCCCGACGTATCCACCAAAGATAAGGCTCAGAAATATATCGGCCTAGATATGGCCAAACTACGTGCCGACAAGGAAAAATTCCTTCACACCACCGTACCTGCATGGCTGAAGGAAGCCAAGTCTAAAGGACGCTTCGCAACCGAATCATAAATTCTGCCACAAGCACGATAACGAAATTAAAGAATGTGGAATAAACCTTTCGGCTATTCAGAATATATTGCGATTGATGCCGGACTGGTAATCACAGGACTTCTCCTGCAAATTACCGTGGGTCCTATTGACTGGAGTCTGATAGCTTTTCCCGCCAACATTATCCTGCTGGCATGTTTTCTTGCAGCCCTCGCCACGATGTTCGTTTTGCGCAGAAAGTTCTACTTTTTCCGCTGTCTTTTCAATGGGAAGAATGCTGTGGTTGTCCTTTCATTTGTGGCAGCACTCACACTCGTCATGGGTCTTATCAAACAAGACGGAATTTCGCTTCCTCTGGGCTTCAGCAAGATGCTTGGGGCATGGTGGCTCGTGCTTCCCTACGTATGGCTCACAGTCATTCTCGGGATGACAGCCCTCACCCGTACAGTTCCCTTCCACCTTCGCAACATACCGTTTCTGCTTAATCATTGGGGACTTTTCATTGCCCTTACAGGTGCCACTCTGGGCAATGCCGACGTGAAGGAACTCACCATGCAGACCTTCCCCGGTAAACCCGAATGGAGAGCCGTAACCAATGAAGGCGAAGTCACAGAGCTACCTCTGGCTATAGAACTCAAAAAGTTCAGCATTGAGGAATATCCGGCCAAGCTGATGATCATAGACAACAATACGGGCAATGCACTACCGGGAAAGAAGCCGCAGTTTGTAAGTATTGATGAGAAACAGGGTTCCATTGCCGACTGGAATATCCGTGTGATACAATACCTTGACTATGCCGCACCCATGGGTCTAGAAGGTTCCGTGAAATTCATAGGCTGGGGTTCGGATGGAGCTACCGAAGCCGCTCTGGTAAGTACCTTCAACCGGAAGACAGGCGAACATCACAAAGGTTGGATAAGTTGCGGAAGCTATCTCTTCCCTTTTCAGGTACTCAAGCTCAACAAGAAACTCTCGCTGGTAATGGCAGAACGCGAACCCAAGAAATACTCCTCGGCAGTGAAAGTCTATACCAAGGACATGAAGATTTATGAAGACACAATTCAAGTGAACAAGCCCTTTGCGGTGAAAGGATGGAAAATTTATCAGCTCGACTATGACCGCGAGAAAGGCCGTTGGAGCGAAATGAGTACCTTCAAGCTGGTAAGCGATCCATGGATACCATCAGTCTATGCAGGCATTTTCATGATGCTTGCAGGCGCCATATTCCTGTTTGTCCGCAAAGGCCCCCAAACCTAACCCTCAGAAACCATGTGGAACTATTTCATCCTATATGCAGTTATCGCCGCAGTGCTCTGGACTATCGGAGCCACAGCATCCTATAAAAAAGCCAAGCCATGGCTTGTGTATAGCAGCACCGTCTTGGGCCTGACCGTATTCTTGCTCTACATTATTCTGATGTGGAAGGAATTGGGACGCCCTCCCATGCGCACCATGGGCGAAACGCGCCTCTGGTACTCGTTCTTCCTCCCTCTGGCAGGCCTAATAACCTATCTACGAAAAAAGTACCGTTGGGTGATGGGCTTCGGCACCCTGCTGGCTGTCGTCTTCATTTGCATCAATATCTTCAAGCCCGAGATTCACAGCAAGTCTCTCATGCCCGCCCTGCAGAGTCCGTGGTTTGCCCCTCACGTCATTGTATATATGTTTTCTTATGCACTGATGGGCGTTGCCGCCCTCACCGCCATTTATATCCTTTGGAAGAAAAAGACCGATCTCTCCGGATGCGACGACCTTGTGTATCTAGGTCTGGCCTTCCTCACCATCGGCATGCTTTTCGGTGCACTATGGGCTAAGGAAGCCTGGGGAACCTACTGGGCCTGGGACCCCAAGGAGACTTGGGCAGCCATCACCTGGTTCACCTATTTGGTGTATATTCACTACCGCCGCTTTCCGAACTCTTCAGTGCAAAAATCGGGCATTCTGCTCATTGTGGCGTTCATATTCCTGCAAGTGTGCTGGTGGGGCATCAACTATCTGCCTGCCGCACAAAACATGAGCATGCACACGTATAATCTGGATTGAGAACATTTATGGTGGGTTCTAATAATTATATTTTTT
>CAZPEW010000084.1:0-9035 GCA_964585695.1 uncultured Lachnospiraceae bacterium | reverse complement strand
TCAGTCACGGCAACTGCAAGCGCAGTGAGTATCTCCTTACCGGTAAAACCGGCACAGACACCGCTGACGCCTTCCTTTACCAGTTCCTCACAGATACCGGTTCCGATAATGGCGTGGACATGTCCCGGATAAAGAAACAGATCGGTGCTGTCTTTCATGGCGGCATAGGCTCCCGGCATGGTTTTGTTGGCTGTGAGAAGTGAGAAATTGCCGATCCCGTCCTTCACGGCATTTTTTACAGCAATACAGTTTGCCGGTGTTGTCGTTTCAAAACCGACAGAAAGGAAAACAACATTTTTCTCCGGGTGGGAAAGTGCATAAGCCTCGGCATCCAGCGGTGAATACACGACTTTGACCTCGGCGCCTTTCCCCCGGGCAGTCTGCAGGCTCTCACCGGTTCCCGGAACTCTTACCAGATCTCCGAAGGTACAGATTGTGCAGCCTTTCTCCAGCGCAAGCATGACCGCTTCATCAATATAACCGACCGGTGTCACGCAGACAGGGCACCCGGGTCCGGAAATCAGTTCGATATTCTCCGGGAGGAGTCTGCGTACTCCCTGGCGGAAGATTTCATGGGTATGTGTTCCGCAGACCTCCATGATCCTTACCTTTGGCCCATCATACGTTTCCAGTATTTCTCTGGCAGTACGCTCCATTTAAAGTTCCTCCATCAGTCTGTCTGTTTCATCGGTATCCTCATCGGTAATCTTTGCAATGGCCGTTCCTGCATGCACCATTACATAATCTCCGGGATTAAGATCCGATAAAAGCGCAGACGAAATTGTCCGTCTTGCACCGGATGCATCAACGACTGCAACACCGTCTCCCACACTTACTACCTTTGCCGATAATCCTACACACATTTTTCTGCCTCCTCAGCCATTCCGGCTGCAATAGAATTCTCATTTTTCTGTTTCCTGAGCATCTGCATGGCAGCCACTGCCTGCCCAAGCCCGATGCCGCCGTCATTCGGCGGAACCAGATGATGAATCAAAACATGAAATCCTGCCTTTTCCAGCAGGGCTTCTGTACATTCCAGTAAAAACCGGTTCTGATAGACGCCTCCTGTAAGTACCGCCGTTCCAGGCCCGGATTCTCCGCGGATCAGGATGCAGACATCGCTGACCATTTCCGCAAGAGCCCTGTGAAACAGGTAGGAAAGCAGTTCCTGCCGGATTTCCGGGGATGCATCAATTCCATCCTGACAGTCTTGCCCGTTCTGCCGGTCCATATAAAGCAGCTGCTCCTCTTTGATAAAAGAAAACAGTGCATCTGTGGGAAGAATGAAACGTCCCTCCGGAACAGATACCACAGCACCTTCTCCGTCTGCGGAAGACCCGGTACCTTCCATCCCGCCTGCTGCAGCCTTGCGCTTTTTTATCCCGGGGTACTGCATCTCCCATCTCTTACGGCATGCATCCCAGCTGTTTCTGACAGGATGTTTTCCGGAAATGCCGGAAATACGGTTTTCCGCCTCCAGCCGCTCTGCAAAAGCCTCTGCACTGAACTGCAGCGCCATGGAAGCTTCTCCTTCAAACGTCGAATGCAGGCGTTTAAGAACCACTGCACTTACTGCGTCAAACAGTCTTCCGGCACTTGTCGATGCCACAGCATTCAGCCGGCGGTCATGCATGACAAGCTGTACTTTGGCATCCGCCGGACTGCAGAGGGCAAGTCTGCTGATACTTTCCAGCGTCCTGTTTTTATCTCTGCCGCAGGTCTCATACAGCATGGATACGGCAATCCGCCAGCCATCCCGGGAGGAACTGTCCCCGCCGATCTGCAGGAACGGTGCTATGCTTCCCGCTCGTTCAAAACCGTTCAGATCGGAAATCAGGATTTCTCCGCCCCAGATGGTACCGTCTGTTCCATAACCTGTACCATCCATGGAAACGCCGATCACGCGGCCGGAAAAGTCATTCTCCGCCATACAGGATACAACATGCGCATAATGATGCTGCACCCTTACAAGCGGCACATGATACTCTTCGGCCAGCTTTTCTGCGGCATATCCGGAGTTGTACTTCGGATGCAGATCGCAGGCAATCAGTTCAGGTCTGGTTTCCAGCAGCGTTTCCATCCGCTCTGCTGATTCCAGCAATGCTTTTACCGACCTCACATCTGCAAGATCGCCGATATAGGCAGATGGATAAAACAGACGGTTTACTCCGAGACAGAACGTATTTTTCAGCTCGCCTCCCATCCCCAGCACCTGTCCTCTGAAATCCTCCGACATCAGATAAGGAAGCGGTGCATAACCGCGGGAACGCCGGATCATATAAGGCTCGCCGCGGAAAAAGTCCATGACGGAATCATCCGCACGGATACGGATTTTACGGTTGTTGGTAAGGATGATATCGCACATTCCAGAGAGCTCTTTTTCCGCATCCTGATCATCCCGCGCAATCGGCGCTCCTGAAGCGTTTCCGCTGGTCATGATGAGACAGTCCGGCATGACAGCCGCATCATCATATGTAAACAGAAGAAGCTGTACAGGTGCATAGGGCAGCATAACGCCGACGGTCGGGTTGCTAGGCGCGACAGCTTCGGACAGCCTGCTTCCTTTCTTCTTTTTTAAAAGCAGAATCGGTTTCTGGTGCCCGGTCAGGATTTCCCGCTGCCGCGGACTGATCTCGCATTCGCGTTCTGCAGAGCTTAAGTCCCGCATCATGACTGCGAATGGCTTCATCGGACGGTTTTTGAGCATCCTTAGCCGCTGCACCGCTTTTTCATTGTAAGCATCACAGGCAAGATGGAATCCGCCTATACCTTTAACTGCGGCAATACCGCCTGCAGAAAGAACCGCGCGTACTTTTGTAATGGCTGCACTCCCGCGGGTCTCCGGGTTCTTCAGCAGAAACACTTCCGGACCGCAGGCATTGCAGCAGACCGGCTGTGCATCATAGCGCCTGGAGGCTGGCGAATGATATTCCGCAGCACAGTCCGGGCACATCGGAAATTCCTTCATGGAAGTCCGCTCTCTGTCATAAGGCAGTGCATCCAGAATCGTCAGACGCGGGCCGCAGCAGGTACAGTTGATAAACGGATGCAGATATCTGCGGTTTTTCCGGTCAAAAAGCTCTGTTTTGCATTCCTCGCATATGGCTATATCCGGAGACACAAATATCTCTCCCTTTGTCTTTTTACTCTCAATAATACGGAAATCGGAAAAATGGCTGACATTCTGCGTTTCCTGCGTCTTAACGTCTATTTTAAGAATAGCAGCACGCTTCGGCGGCTGTTCCGAAAGCAGCGTAAGGAAAGCATCTACCTCCTGTTCCGTTCCCTCTGCATAAATTTCAACGTAAGGTCCTTTATTGGAAACAGTTCCGCGGATCCCGGCGGTATGCGCATGACGATCTACCATCGGCCGGAATCCTACACCCTGCACTATTCCGTATACCTTGATTTTTTTAAGCACCAGTTTCTGCATCAGTTATCCTCTGTGAATCTTCCGGAAACAGCCGGTTCTGCAAGCGGTATGAAAAGTCCATTAAAGCCGGGCAGCATTCTTTTAAACACCGGATCAGCCACTATGACATCAAAGCTGCCGTCCCTGACCAGCCCGAGGAAATCATCCTCCTCATGCAGCTCCCTGTCATCCGCTTCCATCAGCTCCGGCATCATCATAAAATATCCGGCGCACACAATTTCTGTTTCTGCATGCAGGACTTCTCTTAACCTTCTGCGGATTGAAGAAGCTAGTACCTGCTGATGCAGAATCAGAATCCGCTTCCCGGAAAGCATGGAAACCGGAACTGCTTCTGTAAGCCCGGCCGCAAGCGGATGATCTATATCATACGGAACACCGAAACGCTCCTCAAGATACCGGGCTGCCTTCAGTCCGCTCGGAGAGACTACCAGATTCTTCTCTGCTTCTCCCGCCCGGACTACCGCTTCCAGATCCGCATCCATTCCATAAACAGAAACCTGGGAGAAGCCTTCTTTCTCAAGCAGCATCCGCACTTTCCGTGCATCCTGTCCGGAGACGGAATCCAGAGGATTCAGGCCGAGGACACCGATTCTGTGTGTCTTTACCGCTTTCTCCGGCAGATCCTCGGAGAGTTCCTTAAAAAGAGCCATATAGGCAAGCTCGGCACCTTTGTCATAAAGCCGTATACCGTTTGTTGCAATCGGAAGCACAGGAAGTCCTGTACTTTTTTCAGTCATACGTTTCAGCGCCTGATAATCGGTACCGATCACTGCCGGTACCGGTGTTCCGATCAGCGCAATAAACCGTGCATCTATACGGGCAGAGGCTGCCTTCAGTTTTTCCACAAGCTCTCTGTCTCTCCCCATAATGGCGTCCATATCCCTGAGTCCTGCGCTGAAAACAGCCGCACGTTCCTTAAACCATCTGCTTTCGTCAAAGCCGCAGACATTGCCCGTGCATCCGCCTGCATCCAGAATTACAATCATTCCCCCGTAAGGATAGAGCACACTTTCCGCACCGGACTGATCCGGTGCAAAAGGTGTCAGATATTTCCTGAGTCCTTTCATACTGCCCCCTTCTGAAAAGCTTCTTCCAGTGTGCGGAACAGAAGCGCAACCCCGCTGTATCCGAACGGCTGTTCATCCTGGTTCCAGTGAACCTGTACCGCATGCGGATGGTAAAATGCTGCATCTTTGCCGATCGCCGCATCCGCAAGATAGTTTTCTTCATCAAAATACAGCATTCCCGGATCCATATTGGAAAGTATTTCCGTATCCGGTGACATTTCTGCAATCTTCCTGATGTAGACCATATATGCAGGCTGCGGATTTCCGTAAATAACAGGTACCCTGAAGCCATATCTTAAGAGAGCCGTCGCTAGTTCAAAAGGATTTCCGTCCATGGATTCTCCGACAGCAAATGAACAGTGCGGATGTTTCTGTCTGAAGCTTTCCAGCGCTTCCTCAGCTGCGACCTTTCCGGTATCTATTGAAAGCGCTGTTCCGAGCGCCGCAGAAAGTGCAGCATACTGCTTTTCAATCTGATCTGTCTGATACAGTCTTGTCAGTTCAATATAAGGAACAGACAGTCTCTCCTGCAGCTTTTCAGCTGCATACCTTGCCTCCGGATTCAGAACAAGATTGAAATTGGCTTCCCCCATGGAGTAAAAGTCCGCAATATCCCTGCATCTTGCTATCTCATTGATTTTTTTGACACCGATTTCTCTGAGCATTCCGAAAAGCTCAAAATCCGGCTGCACCGGTGCAAAAAAACCGAGAAAATTCACGGTTGTCCCTCTTTTTTTCTGCTCTGGCAGCAAAGAATAAATCGAGTCTCTTACATGCACCATCGGCGGCTTTCTGCCCTCTCTCGTCAGTGCATACATATAGCAGGGACGCACCGGTATCGGGATTTCTCTCTCTGCATTCCGGCAGACTCTCTCCATATCTGTACCAAGCAGCGCATCCACGCAGGTAATGCAGATCATCAAAATGGATGGCTTTTCTTCCAGGAAATCATATATTTCTTTTGCAGCTGCAGGGATTTTCCTTAAATGTCTTCCGGTTACAAGGTCTGTTTCGTCCATATTCAGGTAGAAAAACCGGTTTCTGTAACCCGGGATATCCGTGATACCGGAAGTGTTTCTTCCGCAGCAGCCAGGTGAAACAATAAGCATTACAGATCCCGGTATGGCCAGCCCTGCACGCTTTACGCCGAATCCCTCTGCACCCGGAGAATTAAAGGCCAGTGTCGCAGGTGAACTGTAAATCAGATGCGTTCCGGTCTGATAGCCTGCAGGTATGGCATTTCCGCCGGATGCAGCCAGTTCGGAAGCTGTATATGAAATCGGTGCCATATAGCTGTTTTTACCTGACATGTTATTTTTGCTCCTTCTCATTATCTGACATGCCAGCAAAATATCTGACATGTCATTTTTGCAGTGATTAAGTGCTCTGCAGATTACACACAGCCTGCACAATCCCTGTCTTCTATATGATGTGCAAACAGATTATTATTCTGTTCTTCTGCCGTTTTCCCTTTCTCGTTATTGATCAGAAGGTCAGCCAAAGCAAGAAATTTTGCTGTAATTTCCGCCTCCGGATAAAGCTCGGCTACCGTTTTACCCTGATCCTCCGCCCGGTTGATTTCATTGCTCCGGGGGATATCCGCGATGATCTTAAGTCCGCGCTCCTCCGCAAAAGCTTCTACCCGGCCTGTCTCATCTTCTACATTTCTTCTGTTAAGTACTATTCCCATAACACTGGCATAGCCGCGGTCTTCAAAATTCTTAACAGCTTTGTTGATATTGTCTGCAGCGTAAAGTGCCATTTTTTCCCCGGAGGTAACAATCAATACCTGCTCTGCATAGCCTTCACGGATAGGTGCTGCAAAGCCGCCGCACACGACATCCCCCAGCACGTCAAAAAGAACAACGTCCGGTTTTTCTGTTTCCATAAGATGCAGTTCTTCCAGCAGGTTGAAGGTTGCGATGATTCCTCTTCCGGCGCATCCGAGTCCCGGCGTAGGGCCGCCTGTTTCAATGCAAAGTATATTTCCGAATCCACGCTCTGATATTTCCTGGAGTGAAGCCGGATCCTCATCGTGTTCTCTCAGATAATTCATAACCGGCTGCAGCGGCTTCCCGGAAAGCAGGTTGCCTGTAGAGTCCGCCTTCGGATCGCAGCCGATCTGAATCACTTTTTTGCCGCGGACCGCAAATGCTGCCGCAAGATTGCTGGTAATGGTTGATTTTCCGATTCCGCCTTTACCGTAAATAGCCAGTTTGATCATTCTTTTACTCCCCGCTTTTTCCGTCATACAAAAAACTCCCCTGCATATGCAGGGGAGCAAAATAATACCGTAAAGTCATGGCTGCTCAATCCGATTCCAAAGGTTTCGGTATGATGGAGTCCATTGTATTTTTGCTCTTTCCTGCGCAGAATGCTCTTTGCAGTCAAGATCTGAATATTCATATCCATAACAGAGGTATCGCAATATCAGATACCTCTGTCAGTATAACACAGTAAATCAGATTTCACCAGGCATTTTCCATGCATGATGGTCCGTATGAAGCAGCTCTTCTGCTCTCTCTGAAAGAGGCTTTCCGAGATACTCTTTGTATACAGCCTTAATGGACGGATTTTCATGTGAGAACCGGAGCTGGTTTCTGGCATCCTGTGTATAAAGTACAGGAGCACGCTTTACCGCCATCTCAACGCCGTCATGAATCGGCTGTCCGCCGCCTCCGACGCATCCGCCAGGGCAGGCCATAACTTCAACAAAGTCATATTTTACACGACCCTGTCTGAGATAGGTAAGAAGCTTGCCGGCATTCGCAAGTCCGTTTACTACCGCAACCTTAAGGGTCTTTCCTGCAAGCTCAAATTCAGCTTCCTTCCAGCCGTCCATGCCTCGTACCGCACAGAATGCATCCGGATCAGGATTCTGGCCGGTCACAAAGTAATATGCTGAACGAAGAGCAGCCTCCATAACACCGCCGGTTGCACCGAAGATATTGCCAGCACCGGAACCGATGCCAAGCGGCATATCCAGCTCGGTTTCCTCCAGCTCGCTGACCACAATATGCTCCGAACGGATCAGACGGTTTACTTCTCTTGTTGTAAGTGCTACATCAACCTCAGGATCTCCCTCAGCATCCTTCATGGACGGATAGGCACATTCGGACTTCTTTGCAAGGCACGGCATGATCGAAACGCAGAAAATCCTGCTCGGATCTACGTTAAGAAGCTGTGCGTAATAGCTCTTTGCAATTGCGCCGAACATTTCCTGCGGAGATTTTGACGTTGAAAGGTTGTCTACAAACTCCGGGAAGTTGGCCTTGCAGTATCTTACCCAGCCCGGGCAGCAGGAAGTAAACATCGGAAATCTTGCATGCTCCGGATGTGTCACCTTCTCGAGGAATTCGCTGGCCTCTTCCATGATGGTCAGATCTGCCGAGAAATTGGTATCAAAGACATAGTTGAAGCCTGCAATACGCAGCGCAGAAGCCAGTCTCTTTACCGTTGCAAACTCCGGTGAAAGTCCGAATGGCTCTCCCCAGGCTGTACGGATGGAAGGAGCAATCTGCGCAATGACAATCTTGTCCGGATCCTCCAGAGCTTCCAGAACTCTGTCTGTATCATCTCTCTCTCGGAGTGCGCCGACAGGGCAATGTGTAATACACTGACCGCAGGTTACGCACTTGCTGTCCTCAAGCTTGTATACATCTCTTACGTCAACAGTAGTCTGTGCTCCCGTATTGACAACATCCCAGACGTTGCAGTTCTGGATTTTGTCGCATACCTGGATACATCTCATGCACTTGATACATTTATCATAGTCACGGATCAGCGGGAATGTCTTCGATCCTTTTTCCTTAGGAAGAACCTTTTCAAAAGGAATTCCAAGGATATTCAGGTCATTGGCAACCTTCTGCAGCGTACAGTTTCCTGATCTTACACAGATTGCACAGTTGGTATTGTGCTGTGACAGAATCAGTTCCACATTGTTCTTACGTGCATCTCTTGCCTTTCTGGAATTCGTATGGATAACCATGCCATCCTTTACTGCATTATTGCAGGAGGTCATCAGCCGGTCATATCCCTCGACCTCAACCACACAGACACGGCAGGCACCGATCTCATTGATATCCTTGAGATAGCAAAGTGTAGGAATCTTAATGCCGGCGGCAGCGGCAGCTTCCAGAATCGTGGTTCTCTCAGGAACCGAGATTGTTTTGCCGTCAATTGTAACTTTTACCATTTTGCTTCTCTGCCTCCCTTAAAGATTCCATAGCCAAAGTGATCGCAATGCAGACATCTGCCGGACTCCTGGAGTCCCTCCTCCATCGTCATTCCGCACTCCATCAGCTTGAAATCATGCTTTCTTTCATCAGCAGGACGTTCCTTCATATTGACACGTCCGCAAGGCTCGTGGTCATCAAACCGAACCGGAGGAATCTCAACATCCGATTCAATTTCATGGAAGAAGCCGAGATATTCATCAATATTGGCAGCAGCAACCTTGCCTGCAGCCACGGCACGGATAACGGTTGCAGGTCCTGTTACACAGTCGCCGCCCGCAAAAATACCATCCGCATCCT
>CAZPEW010000083.1:6093-9083 GCA_964585695.1 uncultured Lachnospiraceae bacterium | reverse complement strand
TTGATTGACAAGCGTATACTAAAGGTATATTATGTTAGGGCGTGCGATTTTCGCACGTCCTATTATAATTTTACGAAAGGAGAAACCAATGCCTACATTTAACCAGTTAGTTAGAAAGGGCAGACAGACATCTGTTAAGAAGTCAACTGCTCCTGCTCTCCAGAAGGGATTCAATTCTTTAAAGAAGAGAGCAACTACTAATAATGCTCCTCAGAAGCGTGGTGTCTGTACAGCTGTCAAGACAGCTACACCTAAGAAGCCTAACTCAGCTCTTCGTAAGATCGCCAGAGTAAGACTTTCAAACGGAATCGAAGTTACATCCTATATTCCGGGAGAGGGACACAACCTTCAGGAGCACTCTGTTGTTATGATCCGTGGCGGCCGTGTAAAGGATTTACCTGGTACCAGATATCATATCATCAGAGGAACACTTGATACTGCCGGTGTTGCAAACAGACAGCAGGCAAGATCAAAGTATGGCGCAAAGAGACCTAAGGCAAAGAAGGCGTAAGCTTTCCGCATTAGCGATCCAAGCACAGTAGCTGACAGAGATTTTAAGAAATGGTTAAAATGACGGATGTGGTTTTTCATTCGCGCCTGCGGACCAGTTCCGCAGAGCATATAGATGAGATGATCTGACGTCCGCATGAACTTGCAGTATCAGGGCAAGAGTACCGATGACTTAAAATGATTATTTAAGGAGGGAAGTAACGTGCCACGTAAAGGACATACTCAACACAGAGACGTTCTTGCAGACCCGATGTACAATTCAAAGATTGTAACCAAGCTTGTCAATTCCATCATGCTGGATGGCAAGAAGGGTGTTGCACAGAAGATCGTATACGGTGCATTCAGCACTGTCGCTGAGAAGACAGGCAAGGAAGCACTTGAAGTATTTGAAGAGGCTATGAACAATATCATGCCTGTTCTTGAAGTTAAGGCAAAGCGTATCGGCGGTGCTACATATCAGGTACCGATCGAGGTTAAGCCTGAGAGACGTCAGACACTCGGTTTAAGATGGATCACTGAGTTCTCAAGAAAGAGATCAGAGAAGACCCAGGCTGAGAGACTGGCAAATGAAATCATGGATGCGGCAAACAATACCGGTGCATCTGTAAAGCGTAAAGAGGAAATGCACAGAATGGCTGAGGCTAATAAGGCATTTGCTCATTACAGATTCTGATAGGAGGAGAAAGCTTTGGCTGTAAGGGAATATTCACTTGAGCACACCAGAAACATAGGAATCATGGCCCACATCGATGCTGGTAAAACAACATTGACAGAGCGTATCCTTTTCTATACCGGTGTTAACCACAAGATTGGTGAGACTCATGATGGTACTGCTACCATGGACTGGATGGCCCAGGAGCAGGAAAGAGGTATCACCATTACATCAGCCGCAACTACCTGCCACTGGACTCCGGAGCATGAGCATGTTAAGATCGCAGGCGCTCCTGAGTACAGAATCAACATCATTGATACACCGGGCCACGTAGACTTCACAGTAGAAGTTGAGCGTTCACTGCGTGTACTGGATGGTGCCGTAGGTGTGTTCGACGCAAAGAGCGGTGTAGAGCCACAGTCTGAGAACGTATGGCGTCAGGCCGATACCTATCACGTTCCAAGAATCGCTTATATCAACAAGATGGATGTTGTCGGAGCCGACTTCTTCCATTCTGTTCAGACTATTATTGATCGTCTCGGCAAGAACTGTGTTATCACACAGATCCCGATCGGAAGAGAAGATACCTTCATCGGTCTGGTTGATCTTTTTGAGATGAGAGCTTACTACTATAAGGACGACAAGGGCGAGCAGATCGAGATTACCGATGTTCCTGCAGATCTCAAGGATCAGGCAGATGAATATCACACAAAGATGGTAGAGCAGATCTGTGAGCTGGATGATGACCTCATGATGCAGTATCTGGATGGTACGGAGCCTTCGATTCCGGAACTCAAGCAGGCACTGCGCAAGGGCACAATCGCAGGCGACGCAATTCCTTGTCTCTGCGGTACTGCTTACAGAAACAAGGGTGTTCAGAAGCTTCTGGATGCCGTTATCGATTTCCTTCCGGCACCTACAGACATCCCTGATGTCGAGGGTACAGATGAGGACGGAAATCCTGTTATAAGAAAGTCTTCCGATGAAGAGCCTTTTGCTGCTCTTGCATTCAAGATCATGACTGACCCGTTTGTCGGCAAGCTTGCTTATTTCAGAGTATATTCCGGAACCTTAAAGACCGGTTCCTATGTACTGAATTCAACAAAGAACAAGAAGGAAAGAGTCGGAAGACTCCTTCAGATGCACGCAAACAAGAGAATGGATCTGGAAGAGGTTTTCTCCGGAGATATCGCTGCTGCAGTTGGCTTTAAGTCAACATCAACCGGCGACACCATCTGCGATGAGACCAGTCCTGTAATCCTTGAGTCCATGGAGTTCCCGGAGCCTGTTATCGAGGTTGCGATCGAGCCTAAGACCAAGGTTTCCCAGGGTAAGATGACAGATGCACTTGCAAAGCTTGCAGAGGAAGATCCTACTTTCCGTGTTCATACCAATGAGGAAACAGGACAGACCATCATTGCCGGTATGGGCGAGCTCCATCTGGAGATCATCGTCGACAGACTGCTCCGCGAGTTCAAGGTAGAAGCGAATGTCGGCGCACCGATGGTTGCCTACAAGGAAACCATTACCAAGCCAGCTGATGTACAGGGTAAATACGTTCACCAGTCCGGCGGTTCCGGTATGTACGGAGACTGTAAGGTTAAGTTCGAGCCGATGGATCCTAACGGCGAGGAGACCTTCAAGTTTGAGTCAACAGTTGTCGGCGGATCTATTCCTAAGGAATTCATCCCTGCAATTGAAAAGGGTATCAGAAATGCTTCCGAGAGCGGTGTTCTCGCAGGCTTCCCGGTACTTGGCGTTTCTGCAAACGTATACGACGGTTCTTATCATGAGGTCGATTCCAATGAAAGAGCATTCGAATTTGCAG
>CAZPEW010000083.1:5736-6083 GCA_964585695.1 uncultured Lachnospiraceae bacterium | reverse complement strand
TTCAAGGCTGCTATGCAGAAGGGTGATCCGGTTCTCCTTGAGCCGATCATGAAGGTTGAGATTACAACCCCTGAGGAGTACATGGGAAATGTTATCGGCGATGTAAGCTCCCGCCGCGGTCACATTGAGAGCATGGAGGATATCCCTAGCGGCAAGCAGGTTAATGCGTTTGTTCCGCTGTCCGAGATGTTCGGCTATGCAACTGACCTCCGTTCCAAGACACAGGGACGTGCAAACTACTCCATGTTCTTTGAGAAGTATGAGCGCTGCCCTAAGAATATTCAGGAAAAAATCCTGGCAGACGAGAACGGAAAAAAGAGCAACTAAGATAACCTGATACAGCCGCG
>CAZPEW010000083.1:4561-5724 GCA_964585695.1 uncultured Lachnospiraceae bacterium | reverse complement strand
ATAAAACAAGCATAAACTGCTAAAATCATGTTTACTGAATTGCCTTTCGTTGTGAAACTTTGGGCGATCGGGATGTACTGCACGGAGCATGCAAGGCATGCGTGAGTGCTTGACATGATTTTCGCTGTATTACATTATCCAGGAGGGATTTGAAATGGCAAAGGCACATTTTGAACGAACAAAACCACATTGTAACATCGGTACCATCGGACATGTAGACCATGGTAAGACAACTCTGACAGCTGCTATCACAGCTGTACTTGCAAACAGACTTGGACTTGATCCTGCAGTTCCTTTCGATCAGATCGATAAGGCTCCGGAGGAGAGAGAAAGAGGAATCACGATCAACACTGCTCACGTTGAGTATGAGACAGCAAAGAGACATTATGCACACGTTGACTGCCCGGGCCACGCTGACTATGTAAAGAACATGATCACCGGTGCTGCACAGATGGATGGTGCTATCCTTGTTGTTGCTGCAACCGATGGTGTTATGGCACAGACAAGAGAGCATATCCTTCTTGCTCGTCAGGTAGGTGTTCCTGCTATCGTTGTATTCCTTAACAAGTGCGATATGGTTGATGATCCTGAGCTTCTTGAGCTCGTTGAGATGGAAGTAAGAGACCTTCTTAATGAGTATGAGTTCCCGGGCGATGAGATTCCTATCATCCGCGGTTCAGCTCTTAAGGCTCTTGAGGATCCGACATCCAAGTGGGGCGACAACATCATGGAGCTTATGGATGCAGTTGATTCTTACATCCCTGAGCCTGTTCGTGAGACAGACAAGCCTTTCCTTATGCCTGTTGAGGATATCTTCACAATCACAGGTCGTGGAACCGTTGCTACAGGTAGAGTAGAGCGTGGTGTTCTTCATGTAAACGATGAAATCGAGATCGTTGGTATTTCTGAAGAGACTATGAAGTCAGTTGTAACCGGTATCGAGATGTTCCGTAAGATCCTTGATGAGGCTGAGGCTGGTGATAATGTTGGTCTTCTGCTTCGTGGTATCACACGTGATCAGATCGAGAGAGGCCAGGTTATCTGTAAGCCGGGTTCTGTAAAGTGCCATAAGAAGTTTACCGCTCAGGTATACGTTCTTACAAAGGATGAAGGTGGCCGTCATACTCCTTTCTTCACAAACTATCGTCCGCAGTTCTATTTCA
>CAZPEW010000083.1:0-4551 GCA_964585695.1 uncultured Lachnospiraceae bacterium | reverse complement strand
AACAGATGTAACCGGTGTTTGTGAGCTTCCACAGGGCGTAGAGATGTGCATGCCTGGTGATAATACTGAGATGACAGTTGAGCTGATTCATCCGGTAGCTATGGAAGAGGGACTTCGTTTCGCTATCCGTGAGGGCGGCAGAACAGTTGGTTCCGGAAGAGTAGTTAAGATTCAGGACTAATCTTACATCCATATTACAATCATGATAAACGGAGCGGAGTGCTTGCACTCCACTCCGTTTTTTGCTACATTTACTGTGTATCGTTATACATGGAGGAAAAATGTCAGAATATACATATAGACCTGAGAATGTCTGCTCCAGCAAGATTGATTTTTCCATTGAGGACGGAAAGCTCCATGATGTGAGCTTTGTAAACGGATGTCCCGGCAACCTGGCCGCAATCGGAAAACTGCTTGAGGGAATGGATGCAAAGCATGCGGCAGATCTGCTCCGCGGAAATTCATGCGGGAGGAAACGTACATCCTGTGCAGACCAGCTTGCAAAAGCAATTGATGAAGCAACAAAATGAATGATGGGAATATGGAGCGCCGGGAAAAGCTCTTTGGTACCTTTTTGATTTTTCTGATTACTGCTGTGATTGTCCTGATTATTTTTCTGATGTTCCGCTATCTGTTTCCGGGACTGCTTCCGCTTGTAAGGGCGGGTGATGAAAAAGGCATTGCTGCCTATCTGAATAAAGAAGGCGCATGGAAGGGACTTGCCTGCAGCTTTCTTTTGTGTATCCTGCAGGTCATGAGCGTAGTGATTCCCTGCGTGCCGATTCATGTGGCGACCGGTCTGATCTACGGACTCTGGACCGCCTGGATTGTATGCTACCTGGGCTTTATTGCCGGGAATGTCATAGTTTTTACGGCGGCGAGACGTCTGGGCAGACATATCAGCAGACTGATCCCGCTTCCCCAGAAGAGCAACTGGCTTACACAGAAAATCAATTCGGCGCATCCTGCCGTTGTAATTGCACTAGCCTGCATGATTCCTGCTGTTCCGAATGGAATCATCCCTTATATTGCGGCGCGGTCAGTGCTCTCGACCCGGGGCTTTGCAATCGCGGTGGCTGCAACGTCCTGGCTGCAGGTGCTGACAAACTGTGCATGCGGCTTTTTCATCATTCGCGGACAGATCGGCATGGCGGTGCTGGTGTTTGTGCTGCAGCTTCTGCTGATCGGTGTGATTGCCTGGAAACGGGAGGCAATTCTCGGCAAATTAAAATAAGGAGATGGACTTTATGGATAATTTTACGTACTATACCCCGACGCGTGTGTTTTTCGGCAGAGGTGAGGAATGTAAGGTCGGTGAGCATATCAAGGCTGCCGGCGGGACAAAGGTTCTGATCCATTACGGCGGACACAGTGCGGAGAAAACCGGACTGCTGGACAAGGTGCGGAAATCGCTGACAGATGCGGGGCTTTTATTTGTCGAGCTTGGCGGCGTACATGCAAATCCGGCGCTTTCGATGGTGCGGAAGGGCGCAGCATTCGGAATTGAACAGCAGGTGGATTTTGTACTTGCAGTGGGCGGCGGCTCTGTTATGGATTCCTCCAAGGCAATTGCGCATGCAATCGCAAATCCGGAGACGGACGAGTGGCAGTTCCAGACCAGAAAGGTGCCGCTTACACGTTCGGTCAGCAAAGGCTGTATCCTGACGCTGGCGGCTGCGGGCTCGGAGATGAGCAGTTCCTGTGTCATTACCAATGAGGAAACCGGAGAGAAACGTGGATTCAATTCGGATTTCAACCGTATGAGCTTTGCAATTGAGGATCCGGAGCTGACGTTTTCTGTTGACAGGTTCCAGACCGGCTGCGGCGCGGTTGATATCTCGATGCATACCATGGAGCGGTATTTCGGAAAGGGTTCCGACACGGATCTCACGGATGCGATTGCAGAGGCAGTCATGCGTGAGAATAACAAGGCGGGCAGGATCTGTGTGACGGATCCGCAGAACTATGAGGCGAGAGCGACCATGATGTGGGCGTCCTCTCTTGCACATAATGATCTGACCGGCATGGGACGTGCGTTTTTTATGCAGGTGCATCAGCTGGAGCATGAGATCTCCGGTATGTACCCGCGTGTTGCGCATGGTGCGGGACTCTCTGCACTGTGGGCATCCTGGGCAAGATATGTGATGCCGTTCAATACCATGCGGTTTGCAAAATTCGCGCACAATGTTTGGAATATCGAGATGAATTTTGATCATCCGGAGGAGACTGCGCGGATGGGCATCCAGGCACAGGAGGATTATTACCGTCAGATCGGCATGCCGGTCAGCCTGCGTGCGCTCGATATTGCGGAGGAGGATCTCCCGATCCTTGCTCATAACTGCACCTTTAAGGGAAGCAGAACGCTGAGCGGTGTGAAGGAACTTACGGAAGAGGATATTCTCAAGATTTATCAGGCAGCACTGGCGGTTCAGTAAAGCGGCATTACTGCGGAAAGGATGGATGGATGAACCGGTTAAGCGGCAAAATTCTTATACTGACAGCGGTACTGACAGCAGGGCTGTCGGCAGCAGCTTCGGCTGCGGTTACGCAGAAAACACCGCCGTCTGTTACTTCGATTTCGGCAAGCGGAGGAGATGTGACGGTCACCTGGTCTGATCCGGGCTGGGACGGTGTGGATAAATATGAGATCCAGCTGGACCGCGCGGATGATTCCGAGCCTTCCGGGCATGAGAAATATAAATCCGTATCTGCAGCTGCGGGAGAGAACAGCGTGGATATGACCATCAGCAAAAAGGGATACTATCAGGCCAAGGTGCGTGCGCAGGATGTAAATAATGCCTACACGGCATGGAGCGGGTATTCCGAGAAAATTACCGTTACATCAGATGACCTGGGCGGAAGCGGCTCGCCGTCTGTCCATAATTCTCCTTCCGGCAGCGGCGGTCCGGGTGTTGTCCTGGGCGGCGGTACAGGATCCGGGAATACCGGAACGCAGCAGAACGGCGGTCCATCCGCTGTGCTGACGGGTTCCGGCTCTGCAGCCTCGAATGCTGCAGCCGGGAGGCCGGGCAATGTATACAGCACAAGCTCATCCATGCTTACCTCAAAAAAGGTGCTGGTCAATACCTATACATCAACAGGCTGGCAGCAGGATCAGTACGGCAGATGGTATCTTTACCAGGACGGAACCTATCCGGTCAGCTCCTGGAGACCGATTGACGGGCATTATTACCATTTCAGTCCGAGCGGCTATATGGAGGTGAATACCTGGGTGCTGGAGAGCAACGGAAACTGGTATTTCTGCACGGCAGACGGTACAATGGCGCTGGGCTTTAATAACGTAAACGGAGCCTGGTATTATATGGATCCTGCAAACGGCATCACAGCGATGGGCGGTCTGCATCTCATTAACGGCAGATATTATTATATGAATGCCAATGGTGCGAGAGTGCAGAACCAGTGGGTAAACGAATTTTATTACGGAAATGATGGAGCTAGAGTGAACTGATGGACAAAAAGCTGAAAGACCTGGATGATGTCGAGAAGGTTTTAAAACAGAATACGGTTGAGGAAGTCATTGAACGGAAGGCCGCAAGGAGACGGAAAACTGTCATGCAGCGCCGCCGCCAGGCGATTTTCCGGAGAGACGGCGGTATTCTGATGATTCCTGCCGCTATCGTTGTACTGATGATTGTTATTGTGATTCTGGATCATACAGGAGGCTCCGGCAAGGATCAGACACCGGCAGCATCCATTGCCACAGGATCCGACATTGCTGCGGCAACGGCATCCGATGCAGAGGATACCAGTACAGAGGACGGAGATCCTGCCCAGCTGAAAGAATACAATGACAACGTCATGGAGGATTTCTTTAAATCCTATTTTGATGCGCGGATCAAGGCGGATACGGATACACTGTATAAGCTGACCGGCGTCACAAACCAGACAGATGCACAGACTGCGACACTCAAGTCACAGCTGCAGACGCAGGCAGGCTATATAGAGCAGTATCAGAATCTTAAGCTGTATGCTGCACCTGCAATCGAGAAAAATTCCAAGCTTGTATTTGTTACCTACGAGGTAAAATTCCGTCGGGCAGATACGGCAGCGCCCGGCATCATGTACTGCTATGTGATTGTGAATGATAAGAATGAGTTTGAGATTGTCGAGAATATGTCGGCGGCACAGACTAAGTTTGTAAATACCTATCTGCAGGAGCATTCGGAGGCGACCACGCTGATCAATTCCGTAAACTCCCAGCTGCTGGAAGCCATTACGGCAGACTCCAGACTGGCGGTTATTTATGATGCATTCCAGACAGGACGTATTTATACAGATGACCAGTCCAAGATTGATTCAGAGGTATCTCTGATTTCTGTGGAAACAGAGCCGGAGGAATCAACAGAGGCAGACGGAGGCAGCGAGGCTGCTTCTGCTGAGGAGGACAGGACGCAGGCTGAGACGGAAAGCAGCGCAGCGCCAAAGACCACCAAAGCGCAGTCAGGCAAGCCTGCGTCTACCGCAGGTGAGACAGAGGCGCCGAATGCAGATGTCATTGATGTCGGGAGTGATCCTGGTGCATCCGCGGCA
>CAZPEW010000082.1:0-9109 GCA_964585695.1 uncultured Lachnospiraceae bacterium | reverse complement strand
CTTATCGAGGTTCCGAGAGAGTATGAAACTGCCATTGAAACCGCTTTGGGCGGTTCAGTGCAGAATGTTGTTACCGAGGATGAAAATACGGCAAAACGTATGGTGGAATTTCTGAAAAGAGATCGTCTGGGACGGGCTACTTTTCTTCCGCTGTCCAACATTCGCGGAAAGCGCGATGAAAACTGTGAGAGGGCCGCACATGAAAATGGTGCGGTCGGTCTCGGCTGCGATCTGATTCACTTTGATGCGAAATATAAGATACTTGCCGAATATCTGCTGGGACGTATCCTTGTTGTAAACAATATCGATACTGCGCTTGCGATTCAGCGGAAGTATCACCAGGGGCTCAGAATTGTAACACTCGAGGGCGATCTGCTGAATCCGGGAGGCTCCATTTCAGGCGGTGCCTACCGGAACAGTTCCAATCTGATGGGTCGTAAAAGAGAACTGGAGGAGATTGAGGAGGGCCTTAAAAAGAGCAGGGCAGAAAGTGAAAAGCTGGAGGCTGCGCTTACAGAGTCCCAGAACCGTGTTGCGCTGGCAAAGGCTTCCATTGCTTCACACCAGGCAGAGCTCACCAAGCTGGAACTGGACAAGAATACACAGACACTGGGGATTGCTTCGCAGATTAATATCGAATACTCATCCCTCTCCACAAGAACCGATTTCACAACCGAAAATCTGCACAGACTGAATTCGGAATTTGAAAAATGCTTTACCGAAAAAAGTGAGATGGAGGATGCACAGCAGAATTCGGATGCAATCCTTGCTGAAAAGGAAGGCAGGATCCGGGAGCTGAAGGAACTGATTTCAAATGCGGAAGAAAGTGCTGCTCTTTTGGACAGACAGATCCGGGAGGATGAGGCCGCGAAGGAAAAGCTTCTTGCTGAGAGGAAATCTTTCTTCGGGAAAAAGGACGAAATCAGTGAACGCCTGCTTTCCATGGAAAAAGAATCCATGCGTGTTCAGAACAGGAAAGAAAAACTGGACCAGAAAATTGACAGACTGACTTCCTATATGTTTGAGGAGTATAATCTTACCTATCAGGGTGCAATGGAAAAATATTCGGAAACCTATACAGACGCGGCTTTGCTCCGCAGTCAGGTAGGAGATCTGAAAAACAGAATCAAGGCTCTCGGCTCCGTCAATATCGATGCCATTGAGCAGTATAAGGAAATTTCCGGACGTTATGAATTTCTGAACAGCCAGTATCTGGATCTTATTGAATCCGAAAAGAGTCTTTCAAAAATCATTGAGGATCTGGATGCCGGTATGCGCAGACAGTTTAATGAAAACTTCAAACGTATACAGGAACAGTTTGATAAAGTATTCAAACAGCTCTTCGGCGGCGGTCAGGGACGGATCGTGCTGGATACGGAGGATCCTGATGTACTGACAACCGCCATTACCATTATTGCAGAGCCGCCGGGCAAAAAGCTGCAGAACATGATGCAGCTCTCCGGCGGTGAGAAAGCACTGACAGCTATTTCGCTGCTGTTTGCAATTCAGAGTCTGAAACCTTCCCCGTTCTGTCTGCTTGACGAGATCGAGGCCGCGCTGGATGATTCGAATGTTGCAAGATTTGCAGAATATCTGCATAATCTTACAGATCACACACAGTTTATACTGATTACGCACAGAAGAGGCACAATGGAAAAAACAGATCGTCTCTTTGGTATTACAATGCAGGAGAAAGGAGTTTCGGCGCTGGTATCTGTTGATCTGGTTGCCGATCAGTTGGATGGCTAATTTCTTTTCAAAATTAATCTCAAATTTATTCAGCAGTGCGGAAACTGCAGATGAAGCCTTCTATGAGGAGCTTGAAGATGCAATGATCATGTCTGATGTCGGTGTTACAACTGCCATCAAGATTATCGATGCTGTCAAAAGTGAAGCTGCCAGGAAAGATGCAAAAACAACAGCGGAAGTCAAAAAAATACTGCGCGCCTATCTCTATGAGCTTATGCGTGTGGACGATTCCTATTATGACTTTGAGAAGCAGAAAAGCATCATTTCCGTAATCGGCGTCAATGGCGTAGGAAAAACTACCTCGATCGGAAAAATGGCCTATCATTTTAAACATGAAGGGAAAAAGGTGATTCTTGCGGCAGCGGATACCTTCCGTGCAGGTGCAATTGAGCAGCTGAAAGAGTGGGGAAACCGCGTTGGTGTCGATGTCATTGCACAAAAGGAAGGCTCGGACCCTGCAGCAGTCGTTTATGATGCACTGCAGTCCTTTAAGGCAAAAAATGCCGATCTGCTTATTATCGATACAGCCGGCAGGCTGCATAATAAAAAGAACCTGATGCAGGAGCTCGGTAAAATCAACCGGATAATAGACAGAGAGTTTGCAGAGGGATATCGCGAGACGCTGGTCGTCCTGGATGCCGCGACCGGACAGAATGCAATGAGCCAGGCGATGATCTTTAAGGAGTCCTGTCAGGTTACCGGCATTATTCTTACAAAAATGGACGGAACGGCAAAGGGCGGTATTGCACTGGCCGTACAGTCAGAACTGGGCATTCCGGTTAAATATATCGGTGTCGGAGAAAAAATGTCTGATCTCCGGAAATTTGATTCCAGGGAATATGTAGATGCGATTTTTGAGGGCTGATCTGTAAGCCGGTATGCAGGAGGTGTTTTTAAGATGGATTCACGGGATGGCAGTAAAACAGCAGAGGATAAAGCCGGACAGGCTGCAGAACAGAGTGCTTCCGATAAGCACGGACTCGTTTCTGCAGCCGATCATCCGGACAGACAGACTTTTGTCAGGCTGAATGCCGTTTATTTTTTTAAATGGCTGCTGCTGGGGTCTCTTGTTGGTGCAGCAGGCGGACTGATCGGCGGGGGATTTGCAAACCTGATTGAATTTTTCACCGCTTATTATCGTGCGCACAGCTATATGATGGGAATACTCCCTTTCAGCGGACTTCTGATTGTTTTTCTTTACGAAAAATTTCATGAATTCAATAACAGCGGGACCAATATGGTTATTACCGCAATCCACAACAATGAGCGCATCCATCGCAGAAACGGTTTCCTGATTTTCGGCGCGACCATTCTGTCCCATATGGGCGGTGCTTCCGTCGGAAAAGAGGGAGCTGCACTGCAGATCGGCGGATGCCTCGGAACCTTTTTCGGTGAAATTTTTCATCTGGACCGTTATGATAAGAATATTATGATCATGTGCGGCATGGCCGGCGTTTTCAGTGCGGTTTTCGGCACGCCGATCGGTGCTGCGATCTTTCCTATAGAAATGATCAGTGTCGGCGTCATGTATTATACAGCTTTATATCCCTGCCTTCTTGCGTCTATTGCAGGAACCTATTTTGCAAAGCTTCTGGGGGCACCTGCAGATATTTTCCAGATCCGCGTTACAATTTCCGATATAGCCCCAGTATATATTCTGATGGCAGCTGTATTCGGTGCACTTTGCGCGCTTCTTTGCATATTTTTCACAAAGGCGCTCGGCATGTCCGGGAAGCTTTATCAAAAATATATTCCGAATCCTTATGTCCGCGTCGTTTTCGGTGCCGGCCTTTACACGCTGCTGATTCTGATATTCGGAAAAACCTATTCCAATTCCGGCATGAATCTGATTCACAGCGCAATATACGATACAGTTCCGCTGGAGGCATTTCTTCTGAAAATGCTTTTTACCTGCGTGGCGCTAGGTGCAGGATATAAAGGCGGAGAAATCGTCCCGACACTGACAATCGGCTGCTGCTTCGGTTATCTGCTGAATACGGTGATCGGACTGGATCCCCATTTCGGCGCAGCACTCGGAATGATCGGACTTTTTGCCGGTATGACCAACTGCCCGATTTCTTCCGTATTTCTCGGAATTGAAATGTTCGGTGCCGACGGCGCAGTCTATTTTGCAATAGTTGTTTTTCTTGCCTATGCGCTCAGCGGATACATGGGACTTTATAAAGCGCAGACTTTCATGTATGCTAAAACAAAGGCAAAATACATCAACCGCAAGGCATGAACATACCTGCGGAAAATCAGATAAAGAACATTTATAAGGATTGTTTCTCTGATTCCGAAGCGGAAACAGCTGTCAACGAAAACGCTTGACAGCTGTTTCCGCTTTCTGTATAATAGCACATGTTGCTTTGATGGAGGTTTGTATGGAAGATTTTGTAATAAAAGGCAATCTGTTTGAACTGTACGGCGGACTGTTGAATGAAAATCAGAAGCAGGCCTATGAATTTCACATTATGGATGACATGAGCTTCACGGAAATCGGTGAGGAAATGGGCATCAGCAGACAGGCAGCGCAGGAGCTTTTCCGGAGAGCAGACATCCGCCTGCAGGAAACGGAAAATGTTCTGAAATTACAGGAAAAACTGAGAAAAATTCGCAGCACTGCAGAGCGGATCCGGCAGGAATCCGACAGCAGTGCGATACAGACACTTGCAGGAGAAATCATAGATGGCATTTGAGAACCTATCGGATCGTTTGACAGACATATTTAAAAATCTGAGCGGTAAAGGCAAGCTGACAGAAGAAGATGTCAGTGCTGCACTCCGTGAGATTAAAATGGCGCTCCTTGAGGCTGATGTAAATTTCAAGCTGGTTAAGGATTTCGTGGCAAAGGTCAGGGAAAAGGCGATCGGCGAGGATGTACTCAATTCTCTCACGCCGGCGCAGATGGTTGTTAAGATTGTCCGCGACGAGCTGACGGAAATGATGGGATCCGATACAACGGAGATTACACTGAAGCCTGCGTCGGACATTACCGTTATTATGATGATCGGTCTGCAGGGTGCCGGCAAAACGACAACAGCTGCAAAGCTTGCAGGAAAGTTCAAGTCACAGGGACGTATGCCGCTGCTTGCAGCCTGCGATATCTACAGACCGGCGGCTATCGATCAGTTAAAGGTCAATGCCGATAAGCAGGGGGTTGCGTTCTTTTCCCTCGGCGACAAGGTGAATCCGGTGGATATTGCCGCACAGTCTGTCGTATATGCAAAGGAACACCATTACAATGTGGTTCTCCTGGATACGGCAGGGCGTCTGCAGATTGATGAAAAGCTCATGGATGAGCTTGCCAACATTAAAAAAGCAGTGCATGTTGACTGGAGCATTCTGACCGTAGACGCCATGACCGGACAGGAAGCTGTAAATGTTGCGGAAGCCTTTGTCGGACAGGTTGGCATTGATGGTGTTATACTTACCAAGTGCGACGGCGATACAAGAGGCGGTGCCGCGCTTTCCATAAAGGCCATGACCGGTAAGCCGATTCTTTACCTCGGCGTGGGAGAAAAGCTTTCCGATCTTGAACAGTTCTATCCTGACCGCATGGCAGGCAGAATCCTCGGTATGGGAGATGTGCTTTCACTGATAGAAAAAGCAGAGAATGCCATTGACCAGGACCAGGCCAAGTCCTCTGTCAAAAAGATGCAGAAGGGCGAGTTCGACTATAATGACTTCATGGTTCAGATGGAGCAGATGAACAGGCTCGGCGGACTGGGCGGGATTCTCAAGATGCTTCCGGGCATGTCCAAAGGTCTGGGAGACATGGATCTTGAACAGTCAGAAAAACAGCTTCATCGGGTCAAAGCCATTATCCAGTCCATGACTGCAAGAGAAAGAGCAAATCCCAAGCTGATGAATCCATCCAGGAAAAGACGTATTGCGAATGGTTCCGGCCTTGATATTGCTGAAGTAAACCGGACTGTAAAGCAGTTTGAGCAGATGCAGAAAGTCATGAAACAGTTCGGCGGCGCAATGCGTTCAAAGCACGGAAGGGGCGGTCTGCCGGGAATGGGCGGTGGTTTCCCTAAGGGCTTTGGATTCTGACGAAGTATGAATGCGGATTAAACAGCATAGCTGTTGATCATATAATTTTATTTTTTATTTATTTCAAAGGAGAAAAAAATGTCAGTAAAGATCAGATTAAAGAGAGTCGGAATGATTCACGCACCTTATTACAGAGTTATTGTTGCAGATTCAAGAAGCCCTAGAAACGGCAAGTTCATTGCAGAGATCGGTACATACAATCCGTGTGTAGAGCCTTCCCAGGTTAAAATCGATGCTGAAGCAGCAAAGAAGTGGCTTGCAAACGGTGCACAGCCTACAGAGACAGTTGCAAAGCTTCTTAAGAAGGCAGGAATCTGATAAAGGAGTGTTCTATGAAAGAATTACTCGAAACAATTGCAAAAGCCCTTGTTCAATTTCCTGATGATGTAAAGGTACAGGAGGAAGATAAGAACGGCGAAATTGTTCTGACACTTTCTGTTAACGAACAGGATATGGGAAAGGTCATCGGACGTTCCGGCCGGATTGCAAAAGCGATCCGTTCTGTAATGAGCGCAGCAGCGTCCAAAGCTGCCCTCAAGGTATCTGTTGACATTAAATAATTGCAGTACAGATGAGGAAAAAATGCAGGAAACACTTAAAGTCGGCAAGATTGTGACCACACATGGCCTTAAAGGCGAGGTGAAAGTTTATCCTACCACCGAGAATCCAGATCGATTCCTGGAATTATCCAGGGTCTTTCTGGATCTTGGTGTCTCAAGGAAAGAACTTGAAATTGAATCAGTCCGTTTCCAGAACAAGATGGTTCTGCTGAAATTCAAGGGACTTGACAGAATAGAAGATGTTGAGGGATTCCGCAGCAGGGATCTGCTGATCCGCCGCGAGGATGCGATACCGCTCGCTGAGAACCAGTGGTTTATAGGTGACCTGATCGGACTTAAGGTACTGCTTCCTGATGATGCAGTTCTCGGAACCGTTAAGGATGTTATGGAAACCGGTGCGAATGATGTTCTGCTGATCAGTACCGGGAAAAAAGATGTTATGATTCCGGTTGTCAGTGAATTTGTCAAAAAGGTCTCTCCTGAGGAAGGTTATATCCGGGTTGAAGTAATACCGGGACTTTTGGAGCTTTAATGAAAAATTATTATGTTTTAACGCTTTTTCCTGAAATGATTGCCAATGCTGTGTCCGAGAGCATCACAGGACGGGCAATACAGTCAGGCAGGATTCATGTCGAGCCGATCAACATTCGCGATTATACAGAAGACCGCAGACATGGCAGGGTGGATGATTATCCCTACGGCGGCGGCGCGGGCATGCTTATGCAGGCACAGCCGATTTATGACTGCTACAAGGCGCTGGAGGAAAGAATCGGACACCGGCCGAGGGTGCTGTTCATGTCTCCGCAGGGCAGAACATTCACGCAGGATATGGCAAAGGAATTATCAGAAGAGGATGATCTTGTTTTTCTTTGCGGTCATTACGAGGGTGTGGATGAGAGAGCGCTGGAGCTTTTGGGGACGGAGAATGTTTCCATAGGAGACTATGTCCTTACCGGCGGCGAGCTTCCGGCACTGGTCATGATTGATACGATTGCAAGGCTTGTAGACGGTGTCCTTAATAAAGAGGAGTCTCACATAGTGGAAACATTCCATGAGGACCTGCTGGAATTCCCGCAGTATACGAGACCGGAAGAATACGAGGGACTGAAGGTACCGGATATTCTGCTTTCGGGTGACCATAAAAAGGTAGATGCCTGGAGGCTGGAAAAAAGCATTGAACGCACCAAAGTGCTGCGTCCGGATCTTTATGAAAAATATGCTTCTGCTCATCCGGAACAGCCGCATGGAAAAAGCAGAAAAAGGAAAAGCGGGGAAGCGTAAGCAGAAACCGCAGCCGGATTTATCCGGAATGTAAAGACATCTGAAAATGCTTGCATTTACAAGGGTTTTATGCTAGCATATTTAAGTTGTGACTTTAAAGAGAGATATTCCGCTGACGAGATGGATTTTTCAGGGAGCACAGGCTCAGAAGTGAAGGATCCGGACTGCAGAGCAGCCATCGTGCATGAATGTCAAATAGAAAACGGAGGTAGCACAATGACAGATTATATCAAGAATATCGAGGATGCTCAGCTTAAGAAGGAAGTTCCTCAGTTCAAGACCGGTGACACAGTAAGAGTGTACAACAAGATCAAAGAGGGCAACCGCGAGAGAACACAGGTTTTTGAGGGTACTGTTCTTAAGATTCAGGGCGGCTCCAACAGAGAGACTTTTACAGTAAGAAAGTCTTCAAACGGTGTCGGCGTAGAGAAGACATGGCCGATGCACAGCCCGCTCGTTGAGAACGTAGAGGTTGTTCGCAGCGGTAAGGTTAGAAGAGCAAAGCTTACATATCTGAGAGATAGATCCGGCAAGGCTGCAAAGGTAAAGGCTGAGTAATATCTTTTCCGATTAAAGATTCTGGGGTGTCCTTTACGGGACGCCCTTTTCTTTTATTAAAAGTCCCAGGAATATCTTTCTTCCGGAGGTGCTATGAAGGAAAACAGAAATTTCATACAGAGCGCAGTTCATACCATCAGCAATGTCATCGTAATCATTGCACTGGCATGGTTTCTCGTCCACAGTTTTCTGGCCCAGGGGATGATGAACGGACACAGTATGGAGCCGGCGCTTTCTGACGGCGATCTGGTTCTGGTGGATACGCTGAAATACAGATTTTTTTCGCCTGACCGCATGGATATTGTCATTTTTAAAAAAGCAGATTCCACAGAGAATGTAAAACGTGTGGTCGGGCTTCCCGGCGAAAACGTAACCATACAGAACGGTCATATCTATATCAACGGAAAACTTCTTGAAACAGATAAAATATCAGAAATTTCCCTCGCCGGCATTGCGGAAAATCCCATTGAACTGATGGATGATGAATATTTCCTGATCGGTGACAATGCCGATTCATCAGAGGACAGCCGGTTCGCAAATGTAGGAAACGTAAAAAAATCACAGATCATCGGAAAAATCTGGTTCAGGATCAGGCCTTTCGGAAGTCTGGGACTGATTCACTGATCAGCATGTTAAAGGAGTTTATATGAATATACAATGGTATCCCGGACACATGGCAAAAGCCAAAAGAAGCATTCGCAGCGACCTCGCACTGGTAGATCTTATCATAGAGATTGTGGATGCCAGATGTCCGGAATCCTCCAGAAATCCGGATATCGACAGCTTCGCCAAAGACAAGATAAGAATTGTTCTGCTGAATAAGACGGATCTGGCCGACAGACGTATTACAAGGGATTTCTCGGATTTTTTTGCAAAAATCGGCTGCTACACCATGGAAATAG
>CAZPEW010000081.1:0-9416 GCA_964585695.1 uncultured Lachnospiraceae bacterium | reverse complement strand
TCCTCTTCCATTGCACCGATGATTCCTATCATTTCATACCCTCCGCGGATCTCTGCCACATTACTGCTTTCCTGCGACAACATCCCGCAGTACCTGGATCACCGCATCTACACCGCTGCCCTGCCGTGAATTCTGCATGGCAATAACATACTGCGAGCGATGCGCAAATACATAGTTTACCGCATCGTACAGCTTTTCATCCGTCATTTCCTCCTGCCGCAGCAGATAGGAAAATCCCTGCTTCTCGAATGACTCTGCATTCAGTATCTGGTCCCCTCTCGACGCATCAAGCGGGAGCGGAATCAGAATATTCGGCTTCCGCAGTGCCAGCAGCTCACAGATGACATTCGCACCGGCACGGGAAATCACGATATCCGAGAGTGCATAGAGATGCCTGAGGCCATCTGTCAGGTATTCATACTGCCGGTAGCCCTGCTGGTCCTTGAGTGCCTCCGAGAAATTGCCCCGTCCGCAGATATGGATGATATCAAAGTCCGGAAGCAGCCGCGGCAGGATCCGCCGTACAGATTCATTGATGGCAACCGATCCGAGGCTGCCGCCGATGATCATCAGCACCGGCTTCCTGCCTGCAAAACCGGTCATCCTGAGCCCGCCCTCGCGGGTTCCCTGCAGGAGTGCCTCACGGATCGGCGCCCCGGTCAGAACTGCTTTCCCCTCAGGAAGCTTGGTCAGCGTTTCCGGGAAATTGCAGCAGATTTTATCGGCGCTCGAGAGCGTCAGCCGGTTGGCAAGTCCCGGCGTCATATCCGACTCATGCGTCACTACCGGAATCTTGAGACTGTGCGCGGCAAATACTACCGGCACGGCAACAAACCCGCCCTTGGAAAAAACAATATCCGGTTTCAGTTCCTTTAAAAGTTTCCGCGCCTGATGATAGCCGTGCAGCACCCGCGCCGGATCCGAAAGATTCTTTACGCTCATGTAGCGGCGCAGCTTGCCGGTATCGATTCCGTAGTAGGGAATCCCCTCTTTTTCCATCAGTTCCTTCTCGATTCCGCTGTAGGAACCGATATAAAAGACCTCATACTGGTCTCTTTTCATCTGCGGAATCAGGGCAATATTGGAGGTGACATGACCTGCCGTACCGCCTCCGGTCAGAACGATTTTTCCGATGCTCATCTGAGGCACGCTCCGATCCTGTCACAAACCTCCCGTAGTCCCTCCGGTGTGGACCTCCCCGGCTTCCAGAGAACCATCTCATCCGGATTCCCATAACGCGGAATAATATGTGTATGGAAATGATGCACGGTCTGCCCGGCAGCCTCTCCGTTGTTCTGTACCACATTAAATCCCTTGGCACCGAGACCTTCCTCCATTGCCTTTCCTATCCTTCCGGCAAGCGGAAGCACCTTTCCGGCAATCACCGGGTCCAGTCCGGTAAGATCTGCATAATGTTCCTTAGGCAGAATCAGTGCATGTCCCGGTGTTGCCGGGCTCAGATCAAAAATAACACGGAAATCCGCATCCTCATATAAAGTTGTGGATGGGATCTCACCATTTGCGATTTTGCAGAATATACAGTCTTTGTTTTTCATTTCGGCTTCCTTTCGTCTCAGCACATGCTTGCGTTTCGGGCACAAAATAATTATACTCATTTGTTAGAAATTAGACAAGTAAATGAAAGGAGTATCATGTCTGTTCCCAAAGATCCTTACATGCTGCTGAGCTTCGTCAATACCCAGCTCCGCGACAATTATGCATCTCCGGCGGAGCTCTGCGCCGCCCTCTCGCTCGATCCGGAGGACCTCACTGCAAGGCTTGCCGCAGCTGATTTCCATTACATTCCGGCACTGAATCAGTTTAAGTAAAAGACACCGTCTGCCGCTTTATGTCAGTCGCTGATATCCCCGTCCATCGTGATATAGAGATGGTATGCAGGATATTTTTTCTGTATCTCATCATAAATATGTTCATAGACGGCGCCTCTGTCCTTTGCATTGTAGTCCACAATCATGTCAAACCGTATTTCCTTCCGCTCCTCATCCAGGAAAAAACCGTGCATCTGCAGAACGTCATCATGGGAAACCACAATATCCCGGATTTCATTCCGCATGGCTGCTGCTCTGTCATTCCGTGTATTCATCGAGTAGATGCCGATACCGGTCAGAATCACCTGGTGCTCCTGGTAGACGATCCGCTGGATATCCCGTTCAAGAATATCAATCTGCTCCGCCGTATAGGTATCCGGTATCTCGATATGCACCGATCCGATCATCGTTCCCGGTCCGTAATTATGCAGTACCAGATCATAGGCACCGTAAACGCCCGGAACAGAGCGGATCGTTTTTTTGATTGACTTTGCAACACCGCAGTCCAGCCGCTCTCCCAGAATCTGGCTGATCGTATCCCGCAGCATTTCCAGTCCCGAGCGGATGATCACAACAGAAATCGCTGCGCCGAGCCATGCCTCAATGCGGATTCCCGCAGTCAGATACAGAATCGCCGCAATCAGTGTGGAGAACGAAATAACCGCATCCAGCGTAGCGTCTGTTCCGGATGCCACCAGAGAATCCGAGTCCACCCTCCTCCCGACCGCCGAGACAAACCTGCCGAGGATGATCTTTACCGCCACGCCGACCGCGACGATGATCAGTGCGAATGCCGTGTATTCCGGTGTAGTCGGATGCAGGATTTTTTTGACGGATTCCTCCAGCGAAGTGAGTCCTGCATACAGCACAAGCAGCGAAATGACAATCACGCTGAGATATTCTATCCTGCCATAGCCAAGCGGATGTTTTTTGTCTGCCGGCTTGCCGGCGAGCCTGGCACCGACGATGGTAATCACCGAAGAGAGCGCATCACTCAGATTGTTGACCGCATCCAGCGTAATTGCAATTGAATGTGTCAGAATTCCGACCGCTGCCTTGAAACCCGCAAGAAAGACATTCGCCAGTATGCCGATCACACTCGTCCGGACGATTTCCTCTCCCCGGCTCCGTGTCCTCCTGCCGGTGCCGGCAGTGCCTTCCTTCCTGTCCGTTGCAGCAGCTTCCGGCTGCCTGCCCGCATGGGCTGCTCCGCTCATTTTATCCGCTGTAAGTTTTTCCGTATTTTCTTCTGTCATTCCTCTGTCCTCTGTCATTTTTATTGTATCTGTCTTGTATCCATCTTGTATCTGTCTTATGTCTTTCTTGTATCCGTCTTGAATCTGCTGTTTCCTGTGGTTCTGCCATGTCTTCCGTTTCTGCCGTGATTTCTCCGGCAGCCCTGCATCATGCTCTCCGGCCTCATTATATGCTTCACTTTTCCGTTTTGAAAGTTTTTTCTTCTTTTGTTGACAAAGTTTCCTGACTTCCCTACTATAAAAGCAGATTATCCGCAGTACAGAACCGGCGGTGCATCCGGTTCATCCGGTGCACTGCCGGAACCTGCGGCAGAAAAGATGGGAGAGAATGATGCGCGCAGTAGTACAGGTAGTTGCACATGCAAATGTTGCCGTGGACGGAGAGGTCCTCGGAAAAATCGGCCGGGGCTTTCTGATCTTCCTCGGCATCTCAGACCGTGACACAGAGGAAACCGCAGATAAAATGGTCCGGAAAATCTGCAGTGCCAGAATACTTCCGGATGCAGAGGGGAAAACCAATCTCTCACTCCATGACATCGACGGAGAGCTCCTGGTTATCAGCCAGTTCACGCTGTATGCCGACTGCCGCAAGGGAAACCGCCCAAGCTTCACAGATGCCGGCGCACCGGAGCACGCTAACCGGCTGTATGAATATTTCATGGAAAAATGCCGCGTATATGTTCCTGTGGTGGAAAAAGGACGTTTCGGTGCAGATATGAAGGTTTCGCTCCTCAATGACGGTCCGTTCACACTGATGCTGGATTCCGATACCTTATTCTGATTTCCGCATGTAAAGATTTCCGCATACAAAAAGACTGGCTGTTGACTCTGTACACAAGTCTCCGGCCAGTCTTTCTGTTTCCGTCTTTCAGAGATGGACGCTCCTCAGGACGGTCTAGCATGATATAGTGATAGGAAGAAATCTCACCCGGCAGATACTGCCGGAAGCTCTTCAGCATTATTGTAGCTTCAAAACGCTTCCACTTCTATTAAAATAATTTAATAACGTTATTTAAACGGCACCGCCGTCATCATCTGTACTGCAGTCATGCGGTGTTATTTTACCGTAATGGCATCAATATCGATGACTCTGCACCGTAAAGATCCGCCGTAGCTTGCATTGATGGTTTTGCCGACATTCGCGGCAGCCTGGCTGATCACCGCGTCATCCTCGGAGGTCAGGATCAGATGGCTGTCTCCTGCTGTCAGGAAGATATATCTGTCTGTTACCTTCTCAATGGTTCCGGTGATTTCATATACATCGGAAGCATCCTCATCCATGATATCATCCGTAACCATCCGTACGCAGACCGGATTGCTGTTGAGATCTCCGACATAGGAAATCAGAACATTGACGCCTGCCTTTGCGCCTGCCTTGCTGACTACCGTACTGTAGGCGGCTCTTGAGAACTTGTAGCTTGCACCGTTCTCCGGCTTTGCTTCTGCATCGCCGCTCTCAACCTCCGATGCAGCACTGCGGCCGTCATCAATAAACTGCACGGTTACGCTGCTGTTGTCAACAGAGGTAATCTGTCCGTAAAGGGACGGATCCTCGTTGTATTCCTCTGAGGTGTACTCAAAAGGTGTACTCATCATGACCTTAAGAACTGCCATACCGTCAACCGGCTCGGATCCCTCGTACCAGATCTCCACTTCATCGCCCTGCATCAGCGTGGTATAGGCCGGATCCATTTCCGCCTTGGAAACGTCAAAGGTCATCGCCTTGCCGTCATCCGTTTCCACACTGAGCTTGCTGTCCACGGATTTCTGCACGGTGCAGATAACGGAATTGGCCTGCAGCGCTTCAGAACTCGGCACAGCCGTCGAAGCTGCTTCTGTCGTCTGTACTGCCGTTGTTTCCGCTGCAGCGGATGCAGCCGTAGTTTCCTTTGCCGCCTTCTTGCCGCAGGCTGCAATTGCTGCAGTCATACATACTGCCAGTAAAATAAATCCGAATTTTTTCATTGTGTGATATCCTCCTCAGATTGATCGATGCTGTATCTTTATATTCATTTCCGTTTCATGCCGGATCCGGCACGGGCGGAATTACTGCTGTACTGCTGTCAAACGCTCTGTTCTTCGTCAACAGACTAATACGATACCATTCTTTCACCGAAATATCTTTCAGAATTCATTACACTATTCTTAAAATGCCGCTGTGTATTTTTTAAGGTCTGTAAAACTTTCTGTCCTTTATCTGATCCGGCAGGTACTGCTGCTCTACATAATGTCCCGGATAGTCATGCGGGTACTTGTAGCCGATACCCCGGCCCAGCTCCCCGTGCGCCGGATAATGTGCATCCTGCAGATACGGCGGAATCGGCAGATTTCCCGTCTCTTCCACTGCAGCCGTGGCTTCCGCAATGGCATTGTTGCAGGCATTGGATTTTGGTGCCGAGGCAACATAGGCTGCAGCCTGGCTCAGGATGATCTGTGCCTCCGGCATACCGACCCGCTCGATGGCGAGGAAAGCATTCGTCGCCACCACCAGCGCCATCGGATCTGCATTCCCGACATCCTCGGATGCGCAGATGACAATTCTCCGCGCAATGAATTTAATGTCCTCGCCGGCATACAGCATCCGCGCCAGATAATATACCGCTGCATCCGGATCTGTACCGCGCATCGACTTGATAAACGCGGAGATGGTATCATAATGATTGTCGCCGTCCTTATCATAGCGTACAGCCCGCTTCTGGATGCATTCGGAGGCTACCGGAAGCGTTATGTGAATGCATCCGTCCTCCGCCTTGCCGGTTGTCAGCACAGCAAGCTCGATCGCATTCAGTGCCGCTCTGGCATCCCCATTTGCTGCATCTGCAAGAAATTCCGCAGCATTGTCATCTATGCGGGCATGGAATGCACCGACACCCTTCTCCTGATCAGAGAGCGCCCGGTAAATCAGCTTACGGATGTCCTCGGCAGAGAGCGGCTTCAGCTCAAATACACGCGAACGCGAAATCAGCGCAGAATTCACCTCGAAATACGGGTTTTCCGTAGTTGCACCGATCAGAATAACCGTTCCGTCCTCCACAAACGGCAGAAGATAATCCTGCTGTGCCTTGTTGAAGCGGTGTATCTCATCGATAAACAGAATCGTTTTTCTGCCGTAGCCGCCGAGGTTTCCTTTGGCTCTGGCAACAACCTCTTCCATATCCTTTTTGCCCGCGACCGTGGCATTCAGCTGTTCAAAATCCGCGCTGGTCGTGTGTGCAATCACCTTGGCCAGGGTGGTTTTTCCGGTTCCCGGCGGCCCGTAAAAAATAATGGACCCCAGCTTGTCTGCCTGGATAGCCCGGTAAAGCAGCTTGTCTTTCCCGATGATATGCTGCTGCCCTACAACCTCCTCCAGCGTTTCCGGCCGCATACGGGAAGCCAGCGGCGCTTCTTCCTTTTTTGACTTTTCTGACATGTATTCAAACAGATCCATACAATCACTCTGTCACTTTCCGGAATGTACTATCTCTATCCAGTATCCGTCCGGATCCTGAATGAAATAGATGCCCATAGCCATATTCTCATAGCAGATACAGCCCAGTCTCTGATGCAGCGCATGCGCTGCAGCATAGTCATCCGCCGCCACAGCCAGATGGAATTCCTCCTCGCCGAGGTCATACGGTTCCTTACGGTTCTTCATGTATGTCAGCTCCAGACGGAAATCAGTCCTGCCGTCTCCCAGATAAACAATCGTAAAATCCGGCTGGTCATTGGTTCTGACCGGTACAAGTCCAAGTGCCTCTTTATAAAACGCAAGACTTTTCTCAAGGTTTAATACGTTGAAATTAAAATGATTAAAAGTAAACATCTGCTTCCTCCGTTTTTTGACAATGTGGTTACATTATACCATAAATCAAAAAAACCGGCATCCGACACCTTTCATGTGTCCGATACCGGCTTCTTTTTGATTGATTCAGGAAAGCTGCGAAGGCTTTGCAGTCTCATAATCGCTGAAAGAATCGAGTTTATTTGCGCCGTTTGTATCGGCGTCCTCTGAATAACTCTTAACGGTAACCGTGTACTGTGAGTCACCGGTTACATAGCTCGTTCCATCGCTTCCCTTGATGCTTACCGTTTTTCCGTCTGAATCTTTGATGGTGCCTGCACAATACAGATTGGTTACGGTCGAATCACCGGTTACGGTCCAGCTGGAGGTTTTGTCAATATAGAGATTGGCATAACCGTCACCACCGTTTCCGGCATCGGATTCATCATCCTTGAAAGCACCTTTCAGAGTACTCCCGTCTGTCATGTAAAAGTCAAGTTTGGAAATGGAATCCCAGATAACATCGCCTTCCATTGCCTGCCGGATGCCCGTAAAGTTGGTATCGGCACCATTTGCACCGGTGCTGCCCCAGCCGCGGGAGTTGCTGTTGCCGGTGACTCTTAAGAAGAAATCATTCTCGGGAGCATAGGTAATTGCAACATTTCTGAGTGTAAAGGTCGACTGCGTGTTGGTGGAGTAGAACATTCCGCCGTTCTTGGCCGTCAGTGATCCGCCGTCCATTTCAAATTCAGAATTGCCTTCCTCGGAATCGCCGGACATAGACTGATAAAGTATCACATTCCAGGTCAGACCGTTGCCCTCGATATCCGACATATTGCCCGTAAGATCACAGTCAAAAAGCCGGATCTGGTTGTCGCCCTCTATGCATATGGCTTCTGAGCCATTCGCAGTAAGATTTGCTTTGTTAACCGTAATATCTGCCGTGGAGTACACTGCCGGTGAGCCTGTGCCATTGGAGGTATAGCTCCCGCCGTCAACCACCATGGTGCCGCCGCCACGGTCAGAGCGGATGGCCGCCGAGGATTCGCCCTTGGTCGTTACATCCATATCCCATGCGTAAAGCTTTCCGCCGCCTGCTGCATGTATACCGCCGGAGGTACTCTGAGAGGTTGCAATGCTGGTGTTGGCAGCATAAACGGTTCCGCTCCCGTAGGCAAAGATACCGGCTGCGCCTTTTGCATCGGTTGTAATGGAAGAATTATTTACATATGCGGTGCCGTCTGTTGCAAGCACTGCCGCACCTACACCGTAGAAGCTTGAACTGTCGCCGCCCGCTGAATCCGATGAGGTCCTCGTAATTGTCATTTTGTCTAGCTTTACACTGGCACCGTTCTGCACCAGAACTGCATTTTCATCTGTACCTGTGGAATTTACGGTTTCACCGGTTATTTCCGTGTCAGCAGTATACGCTTCCGCTGCACTGTAGCTCTCCGGCTGGGAGGAGCCGCCTCCCGGTGCTCCGCCGGGTGCACCATTCGCTGCACCTGTTCCGTCGGGTGCAGATCCTGCAGGCGGCTGGCCCTGTCCGTCCGGTCTGGATCCGTCCGGTGCCTGTCCTGTCCCGTCCGCTGCGCCGGAAGACACCGCTTCATCCGTACCGGAAGCTGTCCCGGCCTCCGCAGAAACCGCAGTCTCTGCTGCCGTGGTTCCTGTCTGTCCCTTTGTATTGCCGCAGGCACTGATCGCCAGTGATGCTGCCATCAGTGTGCCGGCCATAATATACATGTTTTTTCTTTTCATCTTGATTCAGCCTTTCTGCTGTTATGCGGTACTGCTATGATTCTGCAATCCGGAATGATCCTCCGGATCATTTAAATGCACTGTACACCCTCAGGCTGAAATGTTGCTGAAAATCCAAAGAGGAAGAACATTTCAAGAACATGATTGCGGATTTTTCCAACAAAAAACTGGTGCCGGGCACATTTCTGTGCCGGACACCAGCCTGTATGATCCGCAGAATTACTTAAGAGTAACCTTAGCGCCTTCAGCCTCAACCTTAGCCTTAAGATCATCAGCCTCTGCCTTAGGAAGACCTTCCTTAAGCATCTTAGGAGCAGCCTCAACGAGGTCCTTTGCTTCCTTAAGTCCAAGGCCGGTAGCCTCACGTACAACCTTGATAACCTTGATCTTGTTAGGGCCTACTTCTGTAAGCTCAACATCGAACTCAGTCTTCTCCTCAGCCGGTGCTGCTGCACCTGCTGCGCCTGCTGCTACAACAACGCCTGCTGCTGCAGAAACACCAAACTCTTCTTCACATGCCTTGACAAGGTCATTCAGTTCCATAACGGAAAGTTCCTTGATAGCTGCAATAAACTCTTCTGTAGTTAACTTAGCCATTTTAATTTTCCTCCGATTAAAATTTTTGTGCCTGTGCACATTTCAATAATTTCCAGATACTTATGCTGCTTCGCCATCGCCGTTCTTCTCTGCAATCTGCTTGAGAACACGAGCGAAGTTTGTAACCGGTGACTGCATAGATCCAAGAAGTCTTCCAAGAAGCTCTTCTCTTGAAGGGATCTCTGCCAGAGCTGTTACGCCTGCTACATC
>CAZPEW010000080.1:1667-9623 GCA_964585695.1 uncultured Lachnospiraceae bacterium | reverse complement strand
CTCCTTAAAGTGAAGATTATTTTACAAATCTCTTTAATCTTCCGCCCATCGGCATATTATCCAGATCCTCGCGGGTAAATGCATGCATTACCAGCAGAACCGCAAAATAAACGATAATGGCTGCGAATACTGCCGGCGTAAGTGCGGCAGCTGATCCAAGTCTCCCGCTGCGCATGCCGGCCGGCAGCGCAAGCGAAATTCCCTTATAGACCAGATAGCCGCATCCGCCCATCACAACCGATGCAATGGTCGGCATTCCGTAAACAGTGAAATAATCCTGGCGATACCGTACATGCTTCTGAATTGCAAGCTGGTTCAGGATACACATGATAAATGCAAAAATAATATTTGAGAGTACAACCGCAAATATTCCAAGGCCTGCAAACATCATGGCCACCAGCACGATGACATGAATAATCAGCGAAATAACTGCATTTTTAAGCGGAATGTTAAGGTGTCCGAGTCCCTGCAGAATTGCGTTGGAAATAGTGGACAGCGAATAGAAAACAACCGCAAGTGCACCGACTCTCGTAAGCTGAATCAGGAGTACGACACTTTTACCAGGAAACAGCATACGGCAGATCGGTCCTGCAAGCACAGCCATTCCGATTGCAGATGGAATGGCAATCAGCATGGTGAAACGGATGGAATAGCGCACACGGGATACGGTATTCTTTCTGTCATGCTCTTCCACGGCTCTTGTAAGACTGGGGATCAGAGAAGATGCAAGTGCATTCGCCAGTGCCACCGGTATATTGAAAATAATATGATACTCGCCGAATACGCCCCATTGCTTGACGATATCAGCTGTTTTTCCGAGGATTGTCTGGATGTTTCCGAAAAGATAATCATCAATAACGGCGGACAGATTGTATACTGTACTGGAAATCAGGATCGGCAGCATGGTTGCCGCAAGTATATAGGCTATACTTCCGTAGGAATCCACCTTCCCGCTCTCATCCTTCCGGATCCTGCGCTTCATGCGCGGACGCTGTGAGAGATAAAGCAGAATAAAAAAGACAAGTGCCGTCAAGGCGCCTGCTCCCGTTCCGATCGCACCGCCGGCCGCACCGAATGCATACGGATATTCCGTATCCGAATACAGCAGATTGGCAGTCTCACCGCGGTGAAACAGTATGCTGGCAGCGAGGACACTGATAATCGCATTTAATACCTGTTCCAGAATCTGTGAAATGGCTGTCGGCACCATATTTCCGGTTCCCTGGAAATAGCCTCTCAGAATACCGAGATATGCCATAATCCATACGGTCGGTGCCAGTGCGCGGAGTGCATATTCGCAGTATGGCTTTTTAAGCATGACTGCAATTGCATCTGCACCGTACCACAGTGTAAGAAACATGACAAAGCCGATTGCGGTTGCATATACAAATGCAGCCTTTAATACCCGGTTTGTATTTCTGTAGCGGTTTCTTGCAAGATTTCCGGAGACTATCCTGGATATGGCTGTCGGCATGGAATAGCTTGATAAAATAAGGAGAAGCGAGTAAATGCTGAATGCACTTGTATAATATCCGTTTCCCTCGGCTCCGATAATGGCGGTAAGCGGTATACGGTAAACCATGCCGATAATCCTGACAATGATTCCGGCAACCGCCAGCAATGATCCCTGTACTACAAAGTTCTTTCTCCGCTCAGAGGTATTAACAGCCGCAGTTCTGCCCCCCTCCGGACGTCTCAGATCTTTATTACTGCTCATCTTGTATATCCCTTTCCGGTAAGAATCTCGCTTTGTCTCCGCTCCATTTCCAGTCGCTCTCCGTCTTCCATATGGTCATATCCAAAAAGATGCAGCATGGAATGCGCAACCAGAAAAGCCAGTTCCCGTTTCTCGGCATGGCCGTATTCTCTGGCCTGCGATTCAATTCTGTCCTGATTCAGAACAATATCTCCGAGCAGCAGTTCTCCGGTATCCGGATTGAAAAGGCTGAAATCATCCTCATCAATACTGTCAAAATCAGCAGGCGCAGGATATTCCAGCATCGGAAATGAAAGGACATCTGTCGGGGCATCAATTCCGCGCTGTTCTTTATTGATTTCATGGATTCCGTCATTGTCCGTAATCAGAACGCTGATTTCACATTCATACGGACATTTTTCATAGTCAATGGCAGCTTCTGCAATGTCCCTGATGATTTTTTCAAAATCCAGATCCAGCCGCTTTTCTGTTTCAAAATCTATATTTATTGTCATCACTCTCAACCCTGCGAATTTCTGCTGAAATGTCTGCGCTTAAACTGTCCGTATTCCTTCGGTCCGTCCGGATGTTTCCGTTCTCTGCGTTTTTCCTCTTCTTCATATGCATTTACGATCTTCTGAACAAGCGGATGGCGTACGACATCCTGAGAAGTCAGTTCAATCACAGAGATACCTTCCACTTTTTTAAGAATCCGGATTGCATCATCCAGTCCTGAGCGCTGCCCCTCCTGCAGATCCTTCTGTGTGAGGTCTCCTGTAATAATAACCTTGGATCCGAAGCCGATACGTGTCAGAAACATCTTCATCTGCGCCGGGGTCGTATTCTGTGCTTCATCGAGAATGATATATGCATTGTCCAGTGTTCTGCCGCGCATGTAGGCAAGCGGTGCCACTTCAATCAGTCCCTTTTCCGAATTCTGCAGATACTGCTCCGCTCCCATGATCTGATAAAGCGCATCATAAAGCGGCCGCAGATACGGATCCACCTTGGACTGCAGATCTCCAGGCAGGAAACCAAGTTTTTCCCCGGCTTCTATTGCCGGTCTTGTCAGTATGATACGCTGCACTTCCTGCTGACGGAATGCAGTAATCGCCATCGCCATGCCGAGATATGTCTTTCCGGTACCGGCCGGTCCGACTCCAAAGGTTATCATATTGCCGCGGATAGCATCCACGTATTTTTTCTGTCCCAGTGTTTTGGGCTTGACAGGTTTGCCCAATGCGGTCCGTGCCAGAACATCCTTGTCAATCTCAAGAATCTGCTGATCCTTCTCGGTATAGCAGAGCGAGATGGCATAATCAACATTCTGTTCCGTAATCTCATTCCCGCGCTGAGACAGCTGGATCAGATTGGTAAAGACAGATCTGGCCTTTTCAGTATCCTTGTCCTCACCGATAATCTTTAATATCCCATCTCTCTCAATAATTGTTACACGGAAAGCTCTTTCGATTTTTTTTACATAACTGTCCAGTTCGCCCGATACATTCCTCTCATGCTGAATCGGGATGTTCATAATTGCTTCAGCTGCTGCCATTCTTCCTCCGGTACATCTTGATGCCGGGCTTTACTGCCCGGAACTTTATAAAAGGAAAGCCCTAATTCATTTCTGAATCAGGGCTAACTTAATGAATATTATTAGTTGAACTTACGCTTTCTGGCTGCCTCGGACTTTTTCTTACGTCTTACGGACGGCTTCTCGTAATGCTCTCTTTTACGGATTTCCTGCTGGATTCCGGCCTTAGCGCAGTTTCTCTTGAATCTGCGTAATGCGCTGTCCAGAGATTCGTTTTCTTTTACGATTACATTAGACATGCTTAACCCCAAACCTCCCTTCGGGTGCAAACTGGATATTATTATATCATACATTCTTCATACGTCAAGCAATTGTTTATCAGATTTTTATCTGATTTTTTGCTGTTTCTCTGGCCTTTTCAAGTGCTCTGGCCATACCGGATGCATCCTTGCCGCCTGCCTGTGCCATATTCGGACGGCCGCCTCCGCCTCCGCCTACCATCGGCGCAATTTCTCTGATCAGGTTTCCGGCATGTGCTCCGGCCTTGATCGCTTCGTCTGACGCCGTAGCCATGATAAAAGGTTTTTCATCTGTTACGGATCCAAGAATCACAAATGCATTGCTGAACTGATTCTTCAGCTGGTCTCCAAGATTGCGGAGTCCGTTCATATCTACACCGTTTACGGCCTTGATGATAAGGTTTACCGTACCGACCTGTTCTGCCGATACATCACCCATGGAGTCATTCGCAAGCTTGGCCTTGAGCTTTTCATTCTCCGAATGCATGGCTTTCATTTCCTGTTCCATTGACCGGATCCGTTCATTCAGATGTTCCGGTGTGGACTTTGTTTCCATACAGGCTTCCTTCAGGATATTTTCCTGTGCTGCAAAATATGCAAGAAGTCCCTTGGAGGTCATTGCTTCTATTCTTCTGACACCGGCAGAAATTCCGGTCTCAGATATAATCTTGAAAATCTGAATCTCGGCTGTATTGGAAACATGCGTGCCGCCGCAGAGTTCCTTTGAGAATTCACCAGCCGTAACTACACGGACCGACTCTCCGTATTTCTCGCCGAAAAGGGCCATCGCACCGCTCTTTCTGGCTTCCTCAAGACTCATAACCGTAGTAACGACAGGAATGCTCTCTGCTATCTGCTCATTTACAATTTCCTCGGTTCTGGAAAGCTCTTCCTTTGTCATTGCCTGGAAATGCGTAAAATCAAAGCGGAGATATTTATCATCATAGTAGGCACCGGCCTGCTCAACATGCTCTCCGAGCACCATTCGCAGTGCCTTCTGCAGAAGATGTGTTGCAGTATGGTTTCTCGCAATGAGGGATCTGCGTGATTTGTCCACTGACATGGTAACACGGTCTCCGGTCTGGAACATGCCTCTCGTCATAACACCTACATGGCCGACCTTGCCGCCCTGGAGATGGATGGTGTCATCCACACGGAACTCGCCGTTTGCACTGCTGATAATACCCGTGTCTCCGATCTGTCCGCCCATCGTGCCATAAAAAGTGGTCTGATCCGTAATGACAGTGGATTTCTCCCCGTCCGTTACCGCATCTACAATTTCATCCTCAGTTGTAAGTGCAGTTATTACCGCTGGCCCTGTCAGCTTATCATAACCTGTGAACTCTGTGGTAAGCGAAGCATCCAGACTCTGGTATACCGTAACATCAGCACCCATATAGTTCGTTGTTTTACGTGCAGTTCTTGCTGTTTCTCTCTGCACTTTCATGGCTTCCCTGAATCCGTCCTCATCAAGAGTGAAGCCCTGGTCCTCCAGAATTTCTCTCGTAAGATCAATCGGGAAACCATAAGTATCATACAGCTTGAAAGTATCCTCTCCCGAAAGAACGGTGCTTCCCTCCGCCTTCATGGCACCTGTCATATCGGAAAGGATGGAAAGTCCCTGATCGATCGTCTTTGCGAAACGATCCTCCTCCTGTGAAATAACACGCAGGATCATTGCCTTTTTCTCCTCAAGCTCCGGATAGCCGTCCTTGGAAAGTTCAATTACAACTTCTGAAAGCCTGCTCAGGAACTTGCCTTCAATGCCCAGAATTCTGCCGTGTCTTGCAGCTCTGCGGAGCAGTCTTCTGAATACGTATCCTCTGCCCTCATTGGACGGCATGATTCCGTCCGATGCCATGAATGTGCAGCTCTTTACATGATCTGCAATAATACGGAGAGAAACATCCTTCTCAGGATCCTCTTCATATCTGCAGTGCGCAATCTCTCCGACCTCATCCATCAGAGCCTTATTGGTATCAACATCAAAAAGAGAGGCAACATCCTGACAGATTACAGCCAGTCTCTCCAGCCCCATTCCGGTATCTATGTTTTTCTGGATCAGGTCCGAATAATTTCCGTGTCCGTCATTATTGAACTGTGAGAATACAACATTCCATACTTCCATATAACGGTCGCAGTCGCAGCCAACCGTACAGGTCGGTTTACCACATCCGTATTTCTCACCGCGGTCATAATAAATCTCAGAGCAAGGACCGCAGGGACCTGCACCATGTTCCCAGAAATTATCTTCTTTTCCAAAACGGAATATGCGGTTCTCCGCAATGCCGATCTCATTGTGCCAGATTGCGAATGCTTCCTCATCATCAAGATAAATCGACGGATAAAGTCTGTCCGGATCAAGCCCTACGACGCCTGTAAGAAATTCCCAGGCAAAATGAATGGCTTCATCCTTGAAGTAGTCACCGAAGGAAAAATTTCCGAGCATCTCAAAAAAAGTACCATGGCGGGCTGTCTTGCCGATATTCTCGATATCGCCTGTTCTGATACATTTCTGACAGGTTGTAACTCTCCGTCTAGGCGGGATTTCCTGTCCTGTAAAAAATGGCTTTAACGGTGCCATTCCGGAATTTATAAGAAGTAAACTGTTATCATTATGCGGAACAAGCGAAAAGCTTTTCATTCTAAGATGTCCCTTGCTCTCAAAGTATTCAAGGAACATTTTTCTCAGTTCATTGACACCATATTTCTGCATCTTAAATCTCCTTCATAAGTGAACTTAAAACTAACTGAATATAACATAGAAATCATGAATTATCAAGATACGAGCCATAATCTTTCAAGAGCTCTGCACAGCGCTGCGAAGTAAGTTCGGCATATCTCGCCAGATAGTCTGTCTTTTCTGAAACCGCCGTTTTTCCGCTTCCTATTTCTTTCATGGTCTCATGACTCCGTTCCGTCAGAAAGTTGTTCTGGTTTTCAATGAAACCGTCTCTCTCTTTTCCGGACAGCATCTGAATGATGCTGTCCGCTATGCTTTTCATCTCTGCATCCCACAGGTCCGCTATTTTCTGATCTGCATCCCGCAGTGCCGTACCGTTCAGTCCCTCCGTAAGCTTTCCGCTCTCAGCTTCCAGGCTTTCTGTTTCCTTTTTGAATTTCTCATAAAGACTGCCGGAATCCGGTTCTGTATTCTCGGAAAACGGTGCTTCCGCAACAATCAGCTGCTCCTCCGTTTCAGAAGGGGCAGCTGATGTTTCTGAAAGCGCTTCGTAGTGCTTCAGCCGTATATTCAGATAATATTGAAACGCGAATGTAATCCCCGTCAGTACTATGACAAGAACAAGGATAAACTGCCGCATTTTCCTCGGAATAAAATTAAACATAAATCATCTGATCCATTTATCATAAAGGTTTAATATCTGCGCAGTAAACTTGGCAAGATCCTTATTGGTTCCGCCGTAATTTGACTTGACAGCTGCAAGGAGTTTGTTGTAGGCAGACAGCAGACGGTTGTACCCGGTATCAGCTGCCTTACGGCGTCTGCCGTTCTGTATCGCAACAGAACCTGCAGTCTCCGTCTCACCCGGTTTAACATAAGGAATTCCTTTGGCTTCAAGCTCCCAGGTATCTGCAGCCAGATCAAAGACAGAACCGCTGTATGGACAGTTTACCGTATATTTCAGCTTATTTTCAATCAATCCGGCCAGTGTTTCCATGGCGCCGTCATCTCCGTGAACAAGGAAAACTCTTTCCGGTGCCTTTTCATATGCGCCGATCCAGTCGAGGAGTCCCTGCTGATCCGCATGAGAGGACATGGCAGACATTGTGGCGATCTCCGCTCTTACAACGATTTCCTCGCCGAACATCTTGACGGTATCTGTGCCGTCCAGAAGCTGTCTGCCCAGCGTTCCCTCTGCCTGATAGCCGGCAAATACAATGGTAGACTCCGGTCTCCACAGATTATGCTTGATATGGTGACGGATACGGCCTGCATCGCACATTCCCGCCGCAGAAATGATAACCTTGGGCTCCTCATCCAGGTTGATCATTCTGGATTCCTCTGATGTAATGGAAAGATTGAGTCCCTTGAAGGCAATCGGATTGATCCCCTGTTCCACGATTGCCTTGGTTTCATCGTCGTAGCATTCTTTCAGCTGATCTGAAAAAACATGTGTGGCTTCAACAGCAAGAGGGCTGTCTACATAGACCGGGAAACTATCGTGCCCTGTGATCAGATGATCCGCCTTTATTTTACGGTAAAGATACAGAAGTTCCTGCGTCCTGCCGACTGCAAATGCAGGAATCACAACATTTCCGCCTCTGTCCAGTGTACGCTGGGTTATATTTACCAGATCCGTAACATGATCAACGGAGGTATCATGGAGCCTGTCCCCGTAGGTGGACTCCATCACCACATCATCTGCATCATGAATGTACTGCGGATCGCGGATCAGCGGTTTATT
>CAZPEW010000080.1:0-1657 GCA_964585695.1 uncultured Lachnospiraceae bacterium | reverse complement strand
TTCCGATATCGCCTGAAAAAACAATCTTTTTCTTTATCCCTTCCTCATCCAGAAATACCTCAATGGAAGCAGAGCCTAAAAGATGCCCTGCATCAATAAATCGGATATCAATTCCGTCTGCCAGGTTTATCAGCTCATTGTAATGGACACCTCTGAAATGTTCCAGTACACCATTGGCATCATTCAGATCATAAACAGGCACTACTTCCGGATCGCCGTGTCTCCTGCCTTTCCGGTTTCTGTATTCCGCCTCAGAAGTCTGAATATGTGCACAGTCACGCAGCATGATTTCCGCCAGTTCCCTGGTTGCACAGGTAGTTACTATTGTGCCGTTGAATCCGTTTTTATAGGCATACGGAAGCATTCCGGTATGATCAATATGCGCATGTGTTATGAGAATGTAATCAATATCCGAATATTTGATCGGAAGGTCAGCATTTTCATAGTGATTTGCTCCCTGCTCCATGCCGCAGTCAATCACGATCTTCTGCCCGCAGGCTTCCAGATAATGCAGTGAACCCGTAACCTCATGATCCGCCCCGATAAAATGTAATTTCATACGTTTCACTCCTTTTCATTTATAATCAGTTCGTACCCTCTCAGACCGGCATAAGTCCGCCGCCGGCAAAAAAAGAGATCTATGCTGTTATTATACCAACATAGATCTCCTTTTTCTATACACAATCAGGTCTCTCCTGTGTTATTCGGACAAATAGGCAGCCTTTACCTTAGGATCATTTGCAAGATCATGCGCGTCGCCGGAAATTGTAATCTTTCCTGTTTCAAGAACATAGGCTCTGTCCGCAATTGCAAGTGCCTTGTTGGCATTCTGTTCTACCAGAAGAACGGTTACTCCGCCCTCATGTATCTTTTTGATGATGCCGAATATCTCATTTACGTAGATCGGCGAAAGGCCCATGGACGGCTCGTCCATGACAATCATATCCGGATGAGACATCAGCGCTCTTCCCATGGCCAGCATCTGCTGCTCGCCTCCGGAAAGAGTTCCCGCAACCTGATTCTTTCTTTCTTCCAGACGAGGGAAATGTTCATAGACCGTTTTAAGTGTATCTTCTATTTCATCTTTGTTTTTTCTTGTAAAAGCACCAAGCTTCAGGTTCTGCAGAACACTCAGCTGTGCAAAGACTCTTCTTCCCTCGGGAACATGTGCAAGCCCCCTTGATACAAGTTCATAGCCTGGTGTCTTTGTGATTTCCTTGCCGTTATAAAATACATGACCCGATCTTGACGGAATAAGTCCTGTAATTGTCTGCAGTGTCGTCGTCTTTCCGGCACCATTGGCACCGATCAGGGTTACGATTTCTCCCTTGTCTACATGAAAAGAAATGCCCTTCAGTGCATGAATCACACCATAGTATACATTCAGATCCTGTACATCCAAAATTGCACTCATTCAGCTTCCTCCGCTTTCCGATTCTGATTTCCTGATTTTTAATCATAAATGTTGTCTACCGTATTAAAATCAGTCTCCGAGATATGCCTTGATAACCTCCGGATCATGCAGTACATCCTGCGTGTCTCCCTGCTTAAGCACCTGACCGAAATTAAGAACTGTCAGTCTGTCACAGATACCGTAAACAATCTTCATGTCATGCTCAATCAGCAGAATCGTCATATCAAACTGATCACGTACAAG
>CAZPEW010000079.1:2251-9715 GCA_964585695.1 uncultured Lachnospiraceae bacterium | reverse complement strand
TGGTCTGGCGGCACGCTCCCCCGCGGTATCGTCCATATTACAAGGAAGTCCCAGTATGATCTTTTCTGCCTGATATTCCTCCGCAAGCCCCGCGATTTCCGTCAGTGTCCTCCGCAGCATGCTCTCGCGCTCCCGGAGGATCGTTTTCAGCGGCTGTGCAATCAGTCCTGTCGGATCGGAAATTGCCACGCCTACGGTTTTTGAACCATAATCCAGTCCCAGTATTCTCATAAAATCCTCATGGACAGAAGGCGAATGCTTCCGTCCATCCAAAAATTGAATGGCATCATTTCAAAAAGAGCCTGCCCGTGTATTTATAAGGACAGACTCTTCTAATCACAAGCTCACTTACTAAGCTTAGACTCCACGTACGTAGTCATAAGCTCTTCCAGAATTTCGTCTCTCTCGACTTTCATAATCAGACTTCTGGCTCCCTTATGGCTGGTAATGTATGTCGGATCTCCGGAAAGGATGTAACCCACAATCTGGTTGATCGGATTATAGCCCTTTTCTGTCAGTGCCTCATATACTCTTGCCAGTACCTCAGTGACATCCATATTGTTGTCCTGCATCGGTCTGATGATCTGTGTGCTTCCAATATCGTTCATTCTGCCACGTCCTTTTAATAATTCAAAAATTATTTTATAACATTTCAGGAGTCATTGCAAGTACGTATGTCTCACAGAGTTTCACCCCTTTTACCCCTGAAATTTCGCCAATTTTACCTTTTGCCGCCTCCGGATCGTCAATTGGTACGAGAAATTTAACATATTCCGGGTTAAATCCCGTCAGATATTGTTTTCCATCCAATGTGATGAGCTGTTCCAGGATCACCTTTTCCGTCCTGTCAAGAAATCTCCTCCGGAAAGCATCCGACATTTCCTTTTCCAGTGCCAGCAGCCGGTCGGAACGGCTGCTCTTGATCCTGTCCGTAAGCTGCCCGTCCATCCGGTCCGCAGCGGTTCCCTGCCTCCGTGAATATTTGAAGACATGCAGCTCATAGAAACCGATCTCCCGGATGAAACGGAAGCTCTCCTCAAAGTCCTCCTCGGTTTCTCCCGGAAAACCGACAATCACATCCGTTGTTATGGCCGCATCCGGGAAGGTTTCCCGGAGAAGCGCTGCACTCCTCCGGAAAGCCGCCGTATCATAATGACGGTTCATGGCCCGGAGCGTCCGGTCGCAGCCGCTCTGCAGAGACAGATGGAAATGCGGGCACAGCTCCGGAATCCCGGACAGCCGCTTTACAAACTCCTCCGTGATAATGCGCGGTTCAAGACTCCCGAGACGGACTCTCTCAATCCCCGGCACCGCTGCCGCCGCCTCAATCAGCCGGAGAAGATGCTCCGAAGGGATCTCACGGTTCATGGCATATTCGTAGGTCCGGCTGTCAAAGTCCATTCCGTAGGAGGACAGATGAATGCCTGTCAGAACCACCTCCCGGCAGCCGCCTGCCGCAATCTCGCGCACCTCCCGCACCGTATCGGACAGATCCCTGCTCCGGATGGAACCGCGGAGCATCGGAATGATGCAGTAGCTGCAGAACTGGCTGCAGCCGTCCTGCACCTTGATAAAGGTCCTCGCCCGGAAAGAGGTGATGCCGGCATGCATAAGCTCATATTTCTTTTCCTCTCGGATCACCGGGACATAAGCGGAACTGCTTTCTGCCGTTCCTTTTTCCTTCTCCCGCGCCCGGAGCCAGGCTTCAAGGATCTCCGCAATCCTCCCCTTCTCATTATTGCCGATCAGGATATCCGCATCCGCCTCTTTTTTAAGCTCCTCGGCACGTTCCTGCACATAGCAGCCTGCCGCAACCACAACGGCATCCGGATTCATGGTACGCGCCTTGTGCAGCATCTGCCGCGATTTCCGGTCTGCCATGTTTGTCACCGAGCAGGTGTTGATGATGTAAATGTCCGCCTTTGTATCCTCCCAGCCGACAATTTCCGCCCCCGCCTCCCGGAGCAGGGAGAGCATCGCCTCTGCTTCATAGGAATTGACCTTGCAGCCCAGATTATGTAATGAAATTTTACTATTTTTAAGAGTCATTTTCAGCTGTTTTTTCATCCTTTAAATAAAATCTCTGCCAAGCGTTTCCGAATGCTTGACTTTGCCCTAGTATATTGATAAATTAATAATATCACCAAAAAACAAGGAGGAATTAATTGTGAAAACAGTACGTATATCACTTAATTCAATTGATAAAGTTAAATCATTTGTAAATGAGCTTGTAAAGTTCAGCGATGTGGATTTTGATCTTGTATCCGGACGCTATGTCATTGATGCAAAATCCATCATGGGTATCTTTTCTCTGGATCTCTCAAAGCCGATTGATCTTAATATTCACGCAGACCAGAACCGCATGGATGATATCCTTGCAGCTCTTGCTCCGTATATTATCACAGAATAAAAAGAACCGCAGCATTTTCATTCATAATGACAAACTTAAGTGCATGCAATACTCCGCATGCACTTTTTTGTTGCAGCGCACAGCAGCTGTAAAACCAGGAACCCAATGTACCATTCACATATCTCACAAAGGAGCATTATGCAGTATCAGAGCTTTTTAATCAAGTATGCAGAAATCGGCACCAAAGGAAAAAACCGCTACGTTTTTGAGGATGCGCTTGTGCACGAGATCCGCACCAGGCTTTCCCGCGCAGAGGGCGAATTCCGCGTCACCAAGGAAAGAGGCCGCATATATGTCGGCTGCAAGACAGAATATGATTTTGATGACGTCGTAGACAAGCTCCAGCACATCTTCGGCATCGTCGGAATCTGCCCGATGATCCAGATGGAAAACACCGCGGATTATCATGTCCTCTCCGAGCGGGTTCTTGCCTATATCGGCGAGGTATACAAAGACCGCCGCTTTACCTTCAAGGTAAAGACAAGACGTGCCGACAAAACCTTCCCGATGGTATCCACAGATATCGACGCAGAGCTTGGCCATGATATCCTCACGGCTTTCCCCAATACGTCCGTAGATGTACATAAACCGGATGTCCTGGTACAGGTGGAAATCCGCCAGTACATCAATATCTTTTCCGAGGTTATCCCGGGTGCAGGCGGCATGCCGATGGGCACCAACGGCAAGGCCATGCTTCTTCTCTCCGGCGGAATCGACTCTCCGGTTGCCGGCTATATGATTGCAAAGCGCGGCGTTGTACTGGAAGCCACCTATTTCCATGCACCTCCTTATACCTCCGAGCGCGCAAAGCAGAAGGTTGTGGATCTTGCCGTGCAGGTTGCAAAGTTTGCAGGACCGGTTGCACTCCACGTGGTAAACTTTACAGAAATCCAGCTTGCCATCTACGAGAAGTGCCCGCATGAGGAGCTGACCATCATCATGCGCCGCTACATGATGCGGATTGCCGAGGCAATCGCCAGCCAGCGCGGCTGTATCGGTCTCATCACCGGTGAGTCCATCGGCCAGGTTGCGAGCCAGACCATGCAGAGTCTCAACTGTACCAATGAAGTCTGCACGCTGCCGGTATACCGTCCGGTCATCGGCTTTGACAAGCAGGAGATCATCGAGGTCTCCCAGCGGATCGGAACCTATGAAACCTCGATCGAGCCTTTTGAAGACTGCTGTACCATTTTTGTAGCAAAGCATCCGGTGACCCGTCCGCATGCGGAGGCTATCCGCGAGTCAGAAAAACTGCTCCTGCCGGAGATTGATTCCATGGTGGAAAAAGCCGTCAGCGAAGCAGAGCTGATCTGGTGCGATGCATGGAAATCCAACCGGACAAAAGCAGCCGGAACGGCAGCCGCCGATGAAGCGGGATCTGCAGAAAACGCAGAGTAAGCGTTTCTGTTATTTCTTTCTTGCTGTCACATTTACCCATTCACCCTGGTGATTGATCTCCAGGATTTCAAAGATGTCTGCGTGCTTTTTAAAAGCATCGACGACATCTTTTTCTTTTTCATCAATGATACCGGAGGTAATGAAAATGCCGTTCTTTTTAAGGAGCGGTCCGACTTCACCTGTCAGCAGCACAATAACCGGCGCGAGGATATTCGCAACAACCAGGTCATATTTCTCATGACCCAGCTGCGCCTTGACCTCCTCCGATCCGATGACATTTCCGACCAGCATGGAAAAGCGCTCCTCCGGCAGTGCATTCGCCCTCAGATTGTCGCGGACCGCCGGAACAGCCTCCTCATCCAGATCCGTACCGTAAACATGGCCTGCGCCGAGCTTCAGCGCCGTGATGCCGAGGATGCCGGAGCCGGTTCCGATATCCGCTGTTTCCGCGCCCGGATGGATGTATTTCTGCAGCTGACGGATGCAGAGCTGCGTGGTTTCATGCATTCCTGTCCCGAATGCCGTGCCCGGATCAATCTCGATGAGGAGCTTATCCTCTGCTCCCGCCGGTACATCCTCCCAGGTAGGCTTGATGAGAATATTGTCCACGGTAAACGGATGGAAAAAGCTCTTCCAGTTATTGATCCAGTCCTTGTCCTCTGTATCCGACTGGTCGATGCTGCCGTCTCCCACCGCGCAGTATCTGCGCATCTCCGTCAGCATTTCCCGTACACTGCCGAGCAGTTTTTTAAGCTCTGACTCCGTATAGAGATTAGACGTGTTTATGCTGTAGCTTGCATCCACGGACGGATCGGCCTGCAGCCTGCCAGCCTTTTCCAGCCGGTCCTGTCTCGATTCCGGATCCACCACTTCCACATAAAAGCTTACATCCGCCTTGCCGTCATCCGGTCCGATATCCGGCAGAATGTCAATAAACATTCCCTTGGTATCCGCGTCGGAGAGCGGAATCCTGTCCTCAATCTGCACACCCTCGATGCCGAGCTCCGCAAGATTTGCGGAGAGGATATCCTCCGCTTCCGTTGTTGTATGTATTGTAAATTTTCTCCAGATCATATTTTCTCCATCCATTCCATGCTTTGTACTTTTAAAATTCCGTCTGCTCCTGCTGTGCAGGGAAATCAGTGTCTCGTAAACCGCCGGAGCATCGGCAGCAGTCCGCGCAGTGCATCCATGCAGTAATCCACCTCTTCCTGCGTATTAAACATCCCGAAAGAAAACCGGATTGTCGAGTCCAGGAGCGCATTCGCAACACCGATCGCCCTGAGCGTGCCGGAAATCCCCGGATGGTTGGAGGAGCATGCGGAACCGGAGCTCACATAGATGCCCTTTTCCTCCAGGGCATGCAGGAGCACTTCTGCCCTGACGCCGTCAAAGGATACGGACACAATCTGCGGTGCACTGGCTGTACCGCGTTCCGAGTTCACCGTCACGCCGTCCAGTTTCTCCACCTCATCAATGAAATAATCCTTCAGTGCATACAGCTTCCTGATCTTTTCCGCATGGTCCCGGTACATCATTTCCGCAGCCAGTCCGAGTCCTGCAATACCCGGTACATTGTGCGTCCCGGAACGCATGTCCTCCTGCTGCCCGCCGCCGTATATGATCGGCCGGATCCGGACCTTTTCATCCACATACAGAAATCCGACGCCCTTGGGACCGTGCAGCTTATGTCCGCTGACGGACATAAGGTCGATATTCTCTTTTTTGGGGCGGATGTCGAACTTGCCGTAAGCCTGGATCGCATCCGTATGGAAAAGTGTATTCGGATTGCATTCCTTTACAATTCTCCCGATCTCACCGATCGGCTCTACGGCACCCATTTCATTATTCACATACATCACGGAAACCAGAATGGTATCCGGACGGATGGCATTTCGCAGATCGTCCGGAGAAATGTGTCCTTTTCCGTCCACCGGCAGGTAGGTAACCTCATACCCCTCCTCTGCAAGGAAATCCAGAGGTTTATAGATTGCCGCATGTTCAACATTCGTGGAAATGATATGCCTGCCCAGCCTTCTTTTGGCGAGCGCCGTTCCGATCAGCGCTGTGTTGTTGGATTCCGTTCCGCCGGAGGTGAAATAGATTTCCTTCGGCTTTACGCGGAGCGTATCCGCAACCTGCTGACGCGCCCTGCGGAAATACTGCTCTGCCTCCATCCCCTTTGTATGTTTGGAAGAAGGATTGCCGTAATCCGTATCCATGGTCTTTTTTACAATGTCGATGACCTCCGGAAAGCACCTCGTGGTCGCTGAATTATCAAAATATACTTCTCTCATTTATTCTCCTGTTCCGTCCCCGCTTCCAGTGTGAGCATCAGCATGCTCATGGCGCAGATCGCAGCTGTTTCTGTCCTCAGAATCCGCCGTCCCAGCGTGACCGGCACAATGCCGTTCTGTCTGGCTTCAGCTATTTCATCCTCGGTAAATCCGCCCTCCGGTCCGATAAAAACGGCCGCTCTGGGGCGCTGCCCCGCAGCAGTCCTCTCTTCCGTTTTTCCGGCTGCACCAAGCTGCTGCAGCATTTCCATCGTCTTTCCGATATCCTGTGCATTCTCATACGGAATCATGCAGATCTCAAAGCCGGACACATACTGCATGGCATCCTTCCACCGCATGACCTCGCACACCTCCGGTACGATGCTCCTTTTGGACTGCTTGGCGGCCGCCTCGGATATGGCATTCCAGCGCTTTACCTTGCTGTCTTTTTTCTTCTCATCCAGCCTGACTACGCTGTTCCGCGTCTCCAGCGGAACAATGCAGTGTGCACCAAGCTCCACCGCCTTCTGGATAATCAGCTCCATTTTGTCGCTTTTGGGCAGGCCCTGGAACAGATAGATATCCGCCGGCAGCTCATGACTCTCCTCCTCCGAAAGAATCAGAAGCCGTACCTCCGGTTCTCCCTCACTTAAGATTTCCGCAACCTCGCAGAGATAATCCCTGCCGCTGTCATCCGAGATCATGACACGCTCACCAGGCCGCACCCGCAGTACATTCTTCAGATGATTGTAATTCTCACCGCGCAGATGTACCGTATTCATCCCGATATCTGCCGCATCCGCAAAAAAATGAAACATTCCGTTTACCTCGTATATAACCGCATAAACCGCGGGACCCTGTCAAGTATACAGAGCCCCGCGGCATAAAATCAATATTGAATTATACTTCCTCGCCGCACGCTTTTGCGTAGGCCTTGAGTGCTTCTTTCTGCGCTTTGTTAAGCTTCTCCGGAATCTGGACGACTATGGTTACATAATGGTCGCCGCGGAGATTCGGATTCTGCAGGCTCGGCACACCCTTGCCGCGCAGTCTGGTTCTCGTATCGGACTGTGTGCCGGCCTTGATGCTAAGCTCCACCGGTCCGTCCACTGTTCTGACAACCGTCGTTCCGCCGAGTGCCGCCTTGGCAAAGCTGATTGCCTCGGTAGAATAAATATTGGTGCCCTGGCGCTTAAAGAACGGATGCTGGCTTACCGTGATATCCACCAGGAGATCGCCTCTTGGTCCGCCGTTTGCACCCGGATCCCCGGCACCGGACCTCCGGAGCGTCTGCCCGTCATCGATACCTGCCGGAATCGTAAGCTCGAATGTCTTTTCCGTACTGATAAACCCTGTACCGCGGCAGTCCGGACATTTGTC
>CAZPEW010000079.1:0-2236 GCA_964585695.1 uncultured Lachnospiraceae bacterium | reverse complement strand
TTCTGCCGAACATACTCTGCTGCGTAACAACCACCTGGCCTCTGCCCTGACATCTCGGACAGGTTTCCGGCTGTGTGCCGGGCTTTGCGCCTGTTCCGCCGCAGGTGCTGCAGGTGTCCTTGTAACGGATCTTAATGGATTTTCTGCAGCCCTTGATTGCCTCATCAAATGTAATACGCAGTCCTGCACGGATCGATGCACCTCTCTCCGCTGCATTCGCACGTCCTCCTCCGAATCCGTTGGAATAGGAGAAACCGCCTCTTCCGCCGCCGAAACCAAAAAGATCCCCAAAAATATCGGAGAAATCCATGGAATTGAAATCAAAGCCGCCGAAGCCAGAGTTTGCACCGGCCGCAGAATTCGGGTCGAATGCCGCATGTCCGTAGGTATCATATGCCTTCCGCTTTTCTGCATCCGAAAGGACCGCATATGCTTCCGATGCTTCACGGAACTTTGCAGCTGCGGTTTCATCTCCCGGGTTTGCATCCGGATGGTACTTTTTGGCAATCTGTCGATAAGCCCTTTTGATTGTTGCATCATCGGCGGTTTTATCTACCCCCAGGACTTCGTAATAATCTCGCTTTTCTGCCATACTGCTTTCTCCAATCTTATTGCTCAGGAATGCCTCCGGCAGTAACTGCCGGAGGCTTGATAAACTTTACTTTGCTGCTGGTATTAAACACCATGCGGAATGCTCCGCGCCTTACGGCCTCCAGTCATCTTATACTTCCTTGAAGTCGCCGTCAACCACACCGTCATCATTTGCTGCATTTCCGGCTGCTCCGCTGCCTGTATCCTGCGGGCCTGCCTGTGCACCGCCCTGTGCGCCTGCCGCACCTGCTGCACCCTGTGACTGCTCATAAACCTTGGTGAACAGTGCCTGTGAAGACTTCATCAGTGTTTCCTGTGCAGCCTTGATCTTCTCTGAGCCGTCCTTGGTGATGCCCTCCAGCGGATTTGCCGCAAGCACATCCTCCAGTGCCTTAAGATCCGCCTCTACCTGAGACTTGTCCTGTGCACTGATCTTGTCGCCGACGTCCTCAAGAGCCTTCTTGGTCTGGAAGACGATCGAATCTGCACCGTTTCTTACCTCAATGGCGTCCTTCTTTTCCTTGTCGGCAGCTTCGTACTGTGCTGCTTCCTTGACTGCCTTGTCAATATCATCCTTGGACATGTTGGATCCGGAAGTGATGGTAATGTGCTGCTCCTTGCCGGTTCCCTTATCCTTTGCGGATACATTTACGATACCGTTGGCATCAATATCAAAGGTAACCTCGATCTGCGGAACACCTCTCCTTGCAGGGAGAATGCCGTCCAGTCTGAACTCACCCAGTGTCTTGTTGTCGCGGGCAAACTCACGCTCGCCCTGTACAACGTGGATATCTACTGCGGTCTGGTTGTCGGCTGCAGTGGAGAATACCTGGCTTGCTCTTGTAGGAATGGTTGTATTTCTCTTGATCAGAGGTGTCGCAACGCCGCCCAGTGTCTCGATGGACAGTGTAAGCGGTGTAACATCCAGAAGAAGGACATCGCCGGCACCGGCATCGCCGGCGAGCTTGCCGCCCTGTACTGCCGCGCCGAGTGCAACGCACTCATCCGGATTAAGTGTCTTGGAAGGCTCCTTGCCGGTCAGCTTGCGTACCTTGTCCTGTGCAGACGGCATACGTGTTGAACCGCCGACAAGCAGAACCTTGGACAGATCTGCTGCTGTAAGTCCCGCATCTCTCAGAGCATTCTGAACAGGAACAGTGGTTCTCTCTGTCAGATCCGCTGTCAGCTCATCAAACTTTGCTCTTGTCAGATTCATATCCAGATGCTTCGGTCCCTCAGCGGTTGCTGTAATGAACGGAAGGTTGATCTCTGTGGTTGTTGCTGTGGAAAGTTCCTTCTTGGCCTTCTCGGCAGCTTCCTTCAGTCTCTGGAGAGCCATCTTGTCGACAGAAAGATCCACGCCCTCTGCCTTCTTGAACTCATCAATCATCCACTGTGTGACTCTGTTATCATAATCATCGCCGCCGAGGTGTGTATCACCGTTGGTAGCAAGAACCTCAATAACACCATCGCCGATTTCAATGACAGATACATCAAATGTACCGCCGCCGAGATCATATACCATGATCTTCTGCTCGGACTCATCATCCAGGCCATAGGCAAGTGCTGCTGCTGTCGGCTCGTTGATGATACGCTTTACATCCAGACCTGCGATCTTGCCGGCATCCTTGGTTGCCTGTCTCTG
>CAZPEW010000078.1:0-9940 GCA_964585695.1 uncultured Lachnospiraceae bacterium | reverse complement strand
CGCAGCAGCAGTAGCAGCAGTCGGCGTGCTAGTCGCAAAGAGAGTCATGAAGCCCGCGGAGGCAATCCAGACAAAGGAGCTTCCGGCAGTGACGCTGACACAGACGGAGAAGGGAAACATTGAAAAGAAAACGTCTCTGATGGGCACCATCCAGCCGAGCGATACCTATTATGTAATGCCAAAGGCAGCCGGTGAGCTGCTTCAGATTTATGTGGAGAACGGACAGACTGTAAAGGCCGGCGATCCGATTGCCAAAATTGACAATCAGAAACAGGTGGATGCCGCGAAGTATGCACTGGAGCAGGCAACGGTACAGGCCAAGACTGCACAGGATGCACTGAACCGGATGACACCGCTCCTTGCATCCGGCGATATCTCCCAGCAGGACTATGAGAGTGCCAGGTCAGGAGCAGATGCTGCAGCGGCAGGCGTCAAGGCGGCACAGCTCGCCTATGATACACAGGTCGAATTCAGCACTGTGACAGCACCGGCTGCAGGCATTGTCCAGAATACAGCCATGACACTGCATGGAACAGCGGCACAGACCACACAGCTTTGCATCATTACCGGAACCGGAGCCAAGACAGTAAACTTTAATGTTACCGAGGATGTGCTCAAAAACCTCACCATGGGACAGGAAATCACCGTAGACAAACAGGGCACACCGTATGCGGGAACCATTTCGGATATCGGCCAGGTTGTCAATGCACAGACCGGACTTTTCCCGGTAAAGGCAACGATGCAGGATGCTTCGGCGCTCCCGGACGGGGCTGCCGTCAAGCTTACGCTGACGACCCAGCATGCGGAGAATACAGATCTGATTCCGCTGGACTGTGTGTACTATGCAGCCGGTGAGCCGTATGTGTACACCTATCAGGATGAAAAGGTGAAGCGCAGCTTTATAGAACTCGGAATTGAGAATGAAACGGATGCACAGGTCCTTTCAGGACTTGATGCAGACGCGCAGATTGTAAACAGCTGGACCAATGAGCTGTATGACGGTGCCTCCGTGCGCCTTGCAGTAGAAACCACCGCTGCGGATGCAGCTGCAGCAGGCACGGCAGACACTGCCGGTACAGATGCTGAAGCCGCAGTTACAGCAGCAGATACCGCTGCCGCACAAGAGACAGCAAGTCAACAGTAAGGATGGAGGAACCGAATGAGCAGCATTACCAAGTTTGTACTGAGGAGACCGGTTACCACACTCCTTGCAGTTCTCTGCCTGATCTTTTTTGGCGGAATGTCGCTTCTGAACGCTAAGCTCGAGCTGATGCCGGATATCGAGATGCCGATGATGATCGTTACGACGACCTATTCCGGCGCATCTCCGGAGGATGTAGACGAGCTTGTTACCAAGCCGATCGAGGAAGGAATCGCCGTTCTTTCCGATGTAAAAAAGATCACCTCGCAGTCCAGTGAGAATTTCTCCATGGTTCTGATCCGCTATGAATACGGAACAGATATGGATCAGGCCTATGATGACCTGAAAAAGAAGGTAGACAGCATCAAGAACAATCTCCCGGATGATGCCGGCGATCCTTCCTTTATGGAAATGAATATCAATGAGCAGGCTTCCATCAACCTCGCCATCAACAATCCGGCGCAGGAAAACATGTATAACTACGTGGAGAATGACATTTCTCCGGAGTTTGAGAAGCTGACCCCGGTCGCCTCTGTGTCCTCGAGCGGCGGACGGAAAAGCTATGTCCGGATCCAGCTGATCCCGGAAAAGCTCACGCAGTATCATCTGACCATGTCAACGGTCGCTTCTGTTGTAAGTGCGGCGGATTTCAAATATCCTGCAGGCACAACCGGCGTGGGCTCGCAGAATCTGTCGGTAACAACCGGTGTCACCTATGACTCTGTGGACAGCCTCAAGAGCATTCCGATCATTACCGGAACAGGCAATACGATTTATCTCAGCGATATTGCGGAGATTGAGCCGGCACTCGAGGACCAGACCGCCATCGGCCGTTACAACGGAACCAACACCATTACGCTGGGCATTACAAAGACCCAGGATGAGTCTGCGGTCAACCTTTCCCGCGAAGTCAATGCAGAGATCAAAAAACTGGAGGCGAATGACCCGAACCTGAAAATTACGGTTATCGAGGACGCCGCCGATACCATCAAGGATTCTCTTTCCAGCGTATTTGAGACCATGATCATGGCCGTCATTATTTCCATGGCGATCATCTACATCTTTTTCGGCGACTGGAAGGCTTCCCTCATTGTCGGTACCTCCATCCCGATTTCCATCCTCGGTGCGCTGGTGTTCATGTGGGCAATGGGATATTCGATGAACATGGTTACACTTTCTGCGCTGGTACTCGGCGTCGGCATGATGGTAGACAACTCTATCGTTGTGCTGGAGGCCTGCTTCCGCGGAATGGATCACTTTACGGATATCGGGAATGCAGAGCGGCGCAGTGCTGCGATGGATTCCATCCGGACTGTCGGCGCATCTGTATTCGGATCGACGCTGACCACCTGCGTCGTTTTTGCACCGCTCGGCTTCATGAAGGGACTTTCCGGACAGTTTTTTGCACCGCTCGGATTTACCATCGTATTCTGTATGACAGCCTCCCTGATTTCCGCAGTATCCATTGTTCCGCTTTGCTTTGTGATGTACCGTCCGGTGAAGAATACCAAGGCACCGGCTTATAAAGGCGTCAGAAGCATGCAGAACGGCTACCGGAAGATCGTGGACAAGCTTCTGAATCATAAGGCGCTGGTTATGATTACCAGTGTTGTACTGCTGGCACTTTCGATCCTGCTCGCGACGCAGGTCAGAACAGAACTGATGCCGCAGACCGATGAGGGTACGGTCACCATTTCTGTAAAGACCAAGCCGGGCCTCAAAGTCGAGTCTGTCGATAAAATTCTTACCAATATAGAGGATATGGTTGCAAAGGATCCGGATACAAAGAACTACATGGTTACCTCCGGCGCTTCCGGTGTTGCCTCGATGTTTTCAAACAGCGGATCCTCTGTTACGGCTTATTTAAAGAGCGACCGCAGCATGCCGACCAAGGAAAAGGCAGATCTCTGGCGTAAGGCGCTGGACGGAACGCCGGATGCGGTTATCACTGTTGAGTCCTACAGTATGATGTCCTCGCTCTCGACAGCGCAGAATACGTATGAGTCCATTATTACGGCAACGGATTATGATGCGCTGAAGAGTGCATCGGATAAGATTGTGGATGACCTGCACAAGCGGACAGATGTGACAGCCGTGCATTCGACGCTGGAAAATGCGGCGCCGCTGATCAAACTGAAGGTGGATCCGATCCGTGCAGCGGCCGAGGGGCTCTCTCCTCTGCAGGCAGCACAGCAGGTAAACCAGCTTCTGTCCGGCAAGGAAGCCATGAAGATGGATGTGGACGGACAGAATGTTTCCGTTATGGTGAAATACCCGGAGGGTGACCTGGATTCCATTGATAAGGTGAAGGATATTATGCTGACGACGAATGCAGGCACGGAGGTCAAGCTCAGCGATGTCTGCGATATTGCCTACGAGGATTCGCCGGCCGGCATCACCCGTTCGGACCGGAAATACCAGGCAACAATTACGGCTGACTATACAGAGGAGGCCGGAAAGACAACCAAGGCCGCGCTTGACAAGGATGTAGTCGGCAGGTATCTGAATGATGATGTAACGATTGCGGAGAACAGCCAGACCGAATCCATGAATGAAGAGTTCGGTGCACTGGGACTGGCCATTGCCATTGCGGTATTTCTGGTATTTGTTGTCATGGCGGCACAGTTTGAGTCCATGCGGTTCTCTCTCATGGTCATGACGACCATTCCGTTCTCGCTGATCGGTGCATTCGGACTGCTCTGGATCTGCGATGCGACCATTTCCATGAATTCCCTTCTGGGCTTCCTGATGCTGGTAGGTACTGTTGTAAACAACGGTATTCTTTATGTTGATACGGTTAACCAGTATCGTGAGGAAATGCCGATCCGCCGGGCGCTGATTGAAGCCGGTGCGACCAGACTCCGCCCGATCCTGATGACAACGCTGACCACGGTCGTTTCCATGTACCCGATGGCGGCGGCATTCGGAAACAACGGAAAGATGATGCAGGGCCTTGCACTGGTAGATGTCGGCGGACTTACGGCATCCACGATTCTTGCACTGCTTATGCTCCCGATTTACTATCTGCTGATGGACCGGAAAAAGAAAAATGTGGTAAAGGATATCCCGTCTGCAGGCTATATGGAGGGGAAGAATCCGGCAGAGGAGCTCGCGCGGAAAAAGGAGCTTGAGCGGAAGGCACGCGAAGAGGGAGTGCTTGCGGATCCGCCGGAAAATGACAGCAATCTGTAAACGGTATGACAAAGACAGCGTGAATTGTCAGAACAGGAACACAAACTGTAATCATTCAGCTGCCGGATTTGAAGTATACTGATTAAAGATCATAAAAATCGGAAACCCGCGCCGGTATCTGGAAACGGCGCCGGGTCGGAAATATGCATAAGCAGGAAAAGGAGTAGCTATGAAATACGGAATGCAGGCGAGAAGGGGCAGATTTGCAGCTGGCGGCAGAATCATGGCAGCAGCGCTGTCCTTTGCACTGCTCTGTCCGGGCGCTGCCATGGCAGCTGTTCCGGGAGAGATTCCATCTATTGAAACACCGACAGACCAGCTGAGCCGTCTTAAGGACAACAAGCTGGAGTGGGATGAGCTCGGTCTGCTTGTCCGCAACTATAATCCTACGATTTCAGCCATGTGGGACAGCTACCGGAAAAATGACCGGAATGATGTGTATGACATCGATTACAATGATGCTCTGAACAACATAGAGAATACCTATTCGGATGCGCTCGGCAAATCCGATGTCGGAGATGCCGCAGCAGAAGCTGCCTACCGGCAGAGCGTTGCGAATGTGGATAATACGGCAGCAACAACAGACCGGGATGCGGCCGTCCTTACGGATCTGATCTCGGAGGCGAATGTTACGGAACAGCTCAGGAAACAGCTGATCGGGATTTATACCAATACGCTTAATACCCAGAAAAGCCGCCGGACGGCAGCCTACAGCCAGACGCTTCTGGATGCCGCAGACCGTAAGCTTGCCATCGGGCAGGCAACGGCACTGGATGTCCTGAATGCCCGGAAGGCAGTGCAGGATGCGGATGTGACGGCGCTTGCAGATGAGGCGGCGGCGGTCAAGGCAAGGCAGACCGTACTTGTAAATCTCGGCTGGACCTATGATGCTGCAGCGGAAATCTGTGAGATCCCAATCCCGACGGATGCGGAGCTCGCAGCGGTTTCTCTGGAAAGCGGCATCAATGAAGCGCTGACCAACAGCCTGCCTCTCAAGCTCGCGGAGCGGAAGCTTGCGATTGCACAGGGCGACATCGCACGCAGTACGGATCAGCTGCAGGCTGACAACACAAGGCAGCAGGTAAAAAGTGATATGACAGCCCGCTACCAGAATCTCCTTCAGGCGGAGAATACTGTAAAACAGCAGCAGCTGGCATCTTCCAATGCAGCAGCGGCACTTGCCAGGGTGACAAGAACCTATGCAGTCGGCACTTCCAGTCTCAGGGATCTGGAGAAGGCACAGTACAATGCAGATACAGCAGCTATTGATGCCTCTCTTTCCTCCTATGCACTGGCAGAGGCTTATTACACCTATCTTGCCGGTCTCAACGGCCTTGCCGGAAACAGCGCAGGCTGAGCAGGAGAGTGAGAGAGTGAGGGCAGAATGAAACGATACAGTTTAAAGGGAACCGGAGAGAAAGCGCAGCTGCATATTTCCGGGACCGGAAAGAAACCGGCCCGTATTCTGGCAGCACTGCTGGTCTGTGCCGTGTTTGCAGGAAGCATACTGCCGGCATCTCCTGCATTCGCAGCGGATGCTGCGGCCGGAGCAAGCCCTGCAGCGGCAGTCAGTCCGGACAGTGCGGACGGTATGGCAGTCCCGGACGGAATGTCCCGGGAAACCTACAATAAACTCCGGGATAATGTGATTGAATTTGCGGAGGTTCCGGAGCTTGTCAGAAACTTCAGCCTGCTTGCCCGTGTGGGCAATACGGCAGTTGCGGAATCCACCTCGGCTCTTAAGGATGCAGAGGCGGCCTGCAGCAGTACGATCCAGGATCTGAATGATTCTGTTTCTGATCTCAGGGATCAGAAAAATGCGGCACAGGATGCCTCGCAGCAGGCAGTCTATACCAATGCGATTGCACTTCTGAATGCCCGGATTGACGGAACCAGGGAAGCAAAGAAAAACTTTGAAAAGGCAGAAAAGTCAGCAGCGACAGGGATAAAAAATGCAATGGGCATGCATGCCGGAGAGCAGGGAATCATAAACGGCATGCAGAGCGCAATCCTTGGCTACAAGACGCTTGAACAGTTCCGGAATATGTATGAGAAGCAGACAGAGCTCTATACGGCAGTGCTTGCAATGCAGAACCGGATGCAGGCATCGGGGCTTGCGACCGCACTGGATGTGCAGCAGGCGCAGTATGATCTGAACGGTGCCAGGCTGAGCCTTGATGAATATAATGAAAAGCTCAGAAATCTGCGTACCACCATCGGAACGACGCTTGGCTTTGATGCAGCTGCCGCGCAGAATCTTACAATTGCGGATGTGCCGGGATATGATGCATCCTATATGGGTACGAGGAATCTTGCGGCAGACATTGCAGCTGCAAAGGTCAACAGTGCAGCCTATGCGGCAGCGCAGAAATCCGATGCCGTCACGCAGTACGCAAAGAACCAGCAGATGTTTGACACCGCACAGAAGCTCAGCATCGCGATGAACAGTCTTTATACGACGGCAAACCAGTCTGCGGCAGCGGCAGATGCCGCCGGTACGGCACTTGAGATTGCCAGGCTGCAGAAGGATGCGGCAGAACGCAGATACCGGCTGGGTACCATCGGCCTCACCGCCTACAAGGGTGCAGAAGCCGGCTACATTGCAACAGAGGCGCTTGCGAATGTCTCTCTCCTGCAGGCTTTCCAGTCTGTTTTCAATTACCAGTGGGCTGTAAACGGTGTCCTTGATTTAAGCTGAGGACAGGAGTCTCCGACAGGCCTGTTTCCTGCCGGCCGGATGCTCCGTGAAAATTTCATGCAAAAAATGAGGCGGCAGTCCGTATACCGGAGGGCCGCCTGTTTCATGCCGCGGCGGGCGGTAAACGTTCCAGGTGCAGGGCGTTGTATAGTACGTAAGCTGATAATAACAGCATACGTATATTATCAGAATACGTACTATAGGAAGACGGAAAAAAGAATGATATAATTACTCAAACTTGACATAGCTTTAAAATAAAGCTAAAATACTGAAACAAGAACATATGTTTTATATCTCGCCTGGAGGAGAAGAATGGCAAACAAAACCAGCAAAAGTCCGGTCAATATGAATGCTGACCATGATGAAAAGATCAAAGCCCTTGATGTGGCGCTGACACAGATTGAAAAAAATTTCGGAAAAGGCTCTGTCATGAAACTGGGAGAGTCTGCTGCCAACATGAATATTGAAACCGTGCCGACCGGCTCGCTGTCGCTCGATATTGCGCTTGGCGCAGGCGGCTATCCCAAGGGCAGGATCATAGAGATCTACGGGCCGGAATCTTCCGGCAAGACAACCCTTGCGCTCCATGCTGTCGCCGAGGTGCAGAAAAGAGGCGGCATCGCCGGTTTTGTTGATGCGGAGCATGCGCTGGATCCGCATTATGCGGAGTGCATCGGCGTGGATATTGACAACCTTTATATTTCACAGCCGGATTCCGGAGAGCAGGCACTTGAGATCGCGGAGACGATGGTACGTTCCGGTGCGATCGACATCCTGGTCATTGACTCGGTTGCCGCGCTTGTACCAAAGGCGGAAATTGACGGTGAGATGGGAGATTCCCATGTCGGACTGCAGGCGAGACTGATGTCGCAGGCTCTCCGCAAGCTGACATCGGTTGTTTCCAAATCCAACTGTATCCTCATCTTTATCAACCAGCTCCGTGAGAAGGTCGGTGTCATGTTCGGAAATCCGGAGACGACAACCGGCGGACGCGCACTTAAATTCTATGCCTCGGTACGTCTGGACATCCGCAGGATCGAGACACTCAAGGCAAGCGGCGGAGATGCCAACGGAAACAGAGTCAGGGTTAAGGTCGTTAAAAATAAAATTGCACCGCCGTTCAAGCAGTGCGAGTTTGACGTCATGTTCGGAGAGGGCATTTCCCGTGAGGGCGATGTACTGGATCTTGCTGTAAACGAGAACATCGTGGAAAAGAGCGGTGCCTGGTTTGCATATAAGGGAGAGAAGATCGGCCAGGGACGTGACAATGCAAAGATCTATTTAAAGGGGCATAAGCGTGTTCTTGCGGAAATTGAGAATACAGTACGTGAGAAGTACGGACTTCCCAAGGATGCGTTTGAGGAAGCAGAGGCAGAAGCTGCTGATTCTGCAGATGCAGGGGACGCAGAGGGCAGCGATGCTGCAGAAGCAATGCAGCTGAACTGAAAGAACTGAATCAGGAAAACAGAGCCGGGCGGCGCAGACCTTTTATCTGCGCCGCCCGCGCGGTATTTACAGGAAAATAAAGATGAAAACATTAGATGATTTTTTAACGGAGCACAGAAACAGCGGGTGCGGAGACGGAAAAGACATGAAAGTCCGTCCGGATGTGCAGGCAAAGCCGGACAGGCTGGCGGAGCGCTGCAGAAACCGTGCACTTTATCTCATTACGGATTCGGAAAAGACAGAAAAAGTACTGCGGGAGAAGCTCTCCGGATCCGGGAAATATCCGGCGGAGATAATTGACGATACCATTGCTTTTTTAAAGACTTATGATTACATCAATGATCTGCGCTATGCTGCACATCTGATTCAGACCTGTGCCGGGAAAAAATCCAGGAAGGAAATCATACAGAAGCTGTATCAGCGCGGGGTTCAGCAGAAGGACATAACCGAAGCCATGCAGCAGTTTCCGGAGGAGACGGAGATGCAGGCGGTTCTGCTGCAGCTTCGTAAAAAATGCGGGGATCCGTCGGCACTTACGCCGGAGGAAAAGAAAAAACTGTATGCTTCACTGATGCGCAGGGGCTTTTCCTATGCTATGGTAAATAAAGCCCTGGCGCTTGAGCAGACCTATGACTGATTTCAGGACCGGATGCTGCGGCCGGAAACAGGAGAAATGATGATGGACAGAAAAGGAATGCCGGTTCTTTTTATCGGAATACTGCTTACGGCAATGGAAATCTGGAAGCAGTGCTATCTTTATTTTGTTTATTTCGGCGGGCAGTACAATGTCTGGTATTTTCCGTTTCAGCTTTGTTCCATGCCGATGTACCTTACAATGCTGTACGGACTTCTCGGCAAAAGCAGAAAACCGGGTGCCGCAGCAGTCAGGACATCAATACTTACTTTTCTGCAGGACTTCTGTCTCCTCGGCGGCACAGCCGCACTGATTGTGCATGACGGCTTTACGTATCCGGATCATCCGCTGCTGACACTGCACGGATATATCTGGCATATTCTGCTTCTCGTCCTTTCCTTCTATATTTTCAGGAGAGGTCTCTCGGACAGGAGTCTCGGCGGCTTCCTCCGGATACTTCCGCTTTTCGGTATTTCCGCGGCAGCCGCGGAGCTGATCAATGTCCTGCTGCACGGCATGGGAGACTGCGATATGTTTTATATCAGTCCGTACCATGCAAGCTCCCAGATTGTTTTCCATGATCTGGACGGAATCATCGGGAGACCGGCAGGGATCTTTCTGTACCTCCTGACGGTTGCATCCGGCGGATTTCTTGTACATCTTTTATATCACTGTGCCGGGAAACGTTTTCCGGCAGTTTAGTTAATAAATATTTTATATATCGGAAGCAGAATAAATGTTGACATACGCAATTAGATTTTGTACAATTATTACGTAACAAAGACAAACCAAACACAAATATAACGGAGGTGTCAATATGGCAGCAACA